>NZ_CP162101.1:1200000-1500000 GCF_040869035.1 Vibrio sp. NTOU-M3 | reverse complement strand
GCTCAACCTTTTCTGGCTCACCTTGCTGATTAAACATGCGCGCACTAAATAGGTAGGTCGACATGGCGTTCAAAGGCTGATTTAACTCATGAGCCAAACTTGTCATGGTTTGGCCAACAACTGCCATTTTGGCTGCTTGGATGAGTTCCCCTTGCGTTTTTCGAAGATGCTCTTCTGCCCGTTCGCGAACGATCACTTCTTGTGACAGTTTTAAGTTCTTTTCCAACAGATCTTGTGTTTTTTCTGCAACTCGTTTTTCAAGCTCACGGTTGGTACTTTCCTGCTCGGTTACATCGGTGATAGTGACGATGACTTTTTCAAGTTGGCCGTGAGAGAACAGACGAAAATCAAAGTGCAGATAACAATGTTCATTGACCTCGATGGCTAATGTTCTTTCGTCGTACCCTTGTTCAAATAATTCTCCGCTGCGTTGAAATACATTTGCCAGTGCCCGTTGGTTAACTTCTGTAAATGACTGCCAAATAGGTTGCTGTTGGATAAATTCTTCAATGCCAAGAAGCTTTCGTGCACTTAGGTTGGCGGATTCGATGTGCCCTTTAAGATCACAAGTAAGCAGACTCGCGGTGGTATTGTTAATTAAGCTGATGGCGTTGGTACGCTGAATTTCTTTTACTTTCTCACCATACTCGATCAACTTATGGCTAAGCCGCCCTATTTCATCATTTCCATCAGCTCGAATCGGGTGGTTCAAGTCATTGTCTATAATCGCATCAATGCTTGAACTTAACGCATTAAGACGGGCAACAATACGGCGATTGATAAAGTAAAAGGCTAAAAATAGACTAGTTAAAATTGATAAGCCAAAACAAATGAGTAGAACTTGGTTTCCAGATGTGACCAACGTTGCAGTGTCACTTTTTACTTTAACAAAATCATTATCAGCATTGGCCACTAACCCAGCGATCTCGTCATGGATCGATTTTAATTGTCGTTCAATGCTGAAACTAATGGCTTGTAACCGCTTGGTGAGTGAAACCTGTTCCAGTAATTGTTGGTGAAATTGTCCCTCCGGACCGAGCAAGATGGTTAACTCATTCAACAACTGTTCGTAAGCAATGGATGATGGCAACTTGAGAATGGTTTGGCTGCTTTGCGCTAAATCATCAACACGATATTGGATGACTTTCAGTGCATTGTTAACTTGTGCAACCTGATTTGCGTTCATTAACTCTGAGGTCATTTCATAAACGGAAGACTCAAGATCAAGGATCTGCTGAATACTACGCAGTTGTTCAAATGTGCTATAGCCATTATTGGTTTTGTTGTCCCGCTCAATCAGCCAATGAAACTCTTGTTGCATTGGCTTAAGTTCAGAACGAATATCTTGGTGGATCCAATCCAATCGCTCCGTTAGCATTTGAATTTGTCTGACTTGGTCAACACGTGCATGTACAAGTTCGCCATATGTAACCAAAGAGGATTTCAATAAAACATAATGTTGTTTTAGTTGATGAAGCTCGTTATTCACGGGTTGTTGGTTCAATACATCTTGTTCGAGCGTTGTGGTGATGAGAGCAAATTGTTCGTTGAGAATTTGAATCTGGCTTTCTAACTCCACTTTATTAGTGACTTTAGACAGTAATTGCACCCGGTGACGGATCTCACTACTTTTACTCTCCAATACATAGCTGGCGTTATATTTAGGCACACTGGTTTCAAGCAATTCACTCACCTGCCCATCCAGCCGATTCCACGTACCCCATGCAACGATACTTACTACGGTTAAAAGCAGCGTAGAACATGCAAAAGCGATAACAAGCTTGGTCCCTATCGTATTGTATTTCTTCACGGCATTAACTCTTGTTGAATTGCACGCAGATCTTGCTGAACCAGCTCAAGATTCTTATCGAGCTTACTGTTTAGTCGATAGTTAAACTCGGCTATCATCGCCTCTTTTTGGCCACTCAATAGATTGGAGTCCTGTTCAAGCGCATTCAATTGTTGGCTTAATTGCTGTATCTCCTTTTCGCTGACAGGGAGCGTGAATAGTATTTTTGCTACTTGCTCTAATCGTTGTTGCTGTTTGGGAAAGTCTTGAGATTGTTTTTGAAGCTTAATGATACTCGCCCAACTATCTTGTAGTCCTGGTAGCCTTTGGGTAATAGCGTTGTCGAAGATTTGGTTAACTAAGGTTTCCCTTTCCATCACAATCGCCAAATCAAGGCTTGGTATTTGCTGGTTGAACAATTCTGGATTGTTTAGCGCGTGTTTCGAGAAACTGATCGTCTGTAGGTTTTGTTGAACAGAATCCGAAATTAAGAACTCAATGAACTGACGCACCGCTTCGTCGCTATCGTTTTTACTAATTTGAGCCACGTAAGTTGGCATTAATGTAAAGTCTTTATCGTACGCAAATCCGAGGTGGTTAAAGCGCCTGCTTAAAATCATCGCGTAACTATCGATGGTTGGCCCAATGGCAAACTGTCCTTTAGCCACATAATCACTCACACCAAAGCTACGCGAAGAGATGGTACCTAAGTTCGCACCTATATTGAGCACGATGCGCCAACCTTGTTCCCAGCCATATCGGGTTAAAATGCTTTCGATCATCATTTGAGTCGTACCTGAACGACTCGGCGTACTCATCGTAATATGTCCAAAGTAAGTCGGTGCCGTTAAGTCGATAAACGATGTAGGTAAAGGTAAATGATAGGTTTTTAAGTAGTCCTGATTCCAAATCACGCCCGCGCCTGAATAACCAATGCTCACTACTTTATCTTTCGGCGGTAATACAAATTCAGAAAGCCACTCTGGTGTAATGGTTTTGACTGGTGTTTGTGCTAATTGTGCTCGCCTTTCCAACTGTTGCATCAAAAAAGGCGACGAGCTCAATACCATGTCGATGTCTTGAATAAAACGCTTGTTTAGCATTTGAATAGCAGACTGTGTTCGACGATGAATCACTTTGACTTCCGTATCAGGATGTTTGATTTTAAATTCCGAAATCAGTCCTTCTATCGGCTCGCTGGAAAACGTCGTCAAAATCACCAACTCATTGTTTTTGCCAAAGGCTAAAGGCGCAACTAACCCGCACAAAATTAAACCTAATGACCATATCCTTTGTTTGAAACACTTTATCGCCACTTCACAAAAACCTTATTTAATGTGCGTTCACTCAAAATATCGCACTCTCATACAAAATAACCAAAGCGCTGAAATGGGTCATTGATGACGCAATGGCGCATTCAATAATGATAATTTTACCAACTATCCTTCGTTTGCCACGATAAAAAGTCCCATTTCTGACCCGCCTACTTAAACGTTTTGAGTCATTTCTGCCTCAAATTGGTACTTTTGATAGAAAAATAAGTGCGTTGCATGATGCTCCCGTCAAAACAAATCGAGTTTTGTAACTTTGAGAAACATGGAGAGCAGCACTATGCTTAATTTCTTTAAAACTCGCCCAGACCAACCATTATCGGACGGTTCGAAAGAGGCGATGCAAGCGCGTTTTAAACGCTACCAATGGCAAGTATTTCTTGGATTAGTGTTTGGATACGCAGTTTTTTATGTTGTGCGGATGAGCCTTGGTGTTGTTAAAAAACCAATGCTAGACGCTGGGATTGTAACGATTGAAGAGCTTGGCCTTATGGGCTCGGCGTTCTTCTTTACGTATGCAATTGGTAAGTTCTCGAACGGCTTCCTTTCTGACTATGCCAATATCGGCCGCTTTATGTCGTTCTCCCTTGTGTTATCGGGTATAACTGCAATCCTGATGGGCATGAACACCGCTGGCTTATTCTTTATCCTACTTTGGGGTTTGAATGGTTGGTTCCAGTCTGTGGGCTCAGCGCCATCGTGTGTATCACTGTTTCAATGGTTCTCTCCAAAACAGCGTGGTAGTCGCTACTCTGTATGGGGTGGCTCACGTAACATTGGTGAAGGTATCACTTGGATCCTAACTGCAACACTAGTGAGCTACTTGGGCTGGCGTGCTGGCTTCATCGGTGCAGGTATCGCTGCTATCGCTGCTGCGTTATGTATGTTCTTCGCGTTAAAAGATCGCCCACAAACCTACGGTTTGCCAGATGCAGCTACAGCATTTGACGAAGAGCCTGAAATTAAGAAGAAAAACGATCCAAAAGAAACTCGCAAAGCACAGCTTTTCATTCTTAAGCAACCAGCAGTATGGTTAATTGCAGCAGCATGTGCCGCTATGTATGTTTCTCGTTACGCGATGTCTTCTTGGGCTGTGTTGTACCTACAAGAGTCCAAAGGTTACTCGTTAATTGATGCTGGTTTTGCGATGTCAACGTATCCAATTGCGGGTCTAGCAGGTGCAATTTTATCAGGCATTATTTCTGACAAAGTGTTCAACGCAAACCGTCATATCCCTACTCTACTTTACGGAATCGCAAACATCGCGGGTATGTGCCTGATGTTCTTTGGTCCGGATAACCGCGTTGTTGATGCTGTAGCACTCGGACTAATTGGTTTTGCAATTGGTGGTCTTGTTGTCTTCCTTGCTGGTCTTACCGCTTGTGACTTGATGCCAAAAAATGCAGTGGGCGCAGTAAAAGGGTTTATCGGTCTGTTCTCATACATCGCGGCATCAGCACAGGAAGTTATCTCTGCATCGTTGATTGCGATTACTGAAGTTGATGGCGTTAAACACTATGACTTTACTCAAGCGCAATATTTCTGGCTCGCAGCAGGTGTGGTATCACTCTTCTTAGCCCTAACGGTATGGAACGCGAAGAAAGTTGTTGATATTGATGCACCAGAAGCATCAGAAGCTCAGGTAAAACCTGCTAACTAACGCACTATCGCAGGGACTTAAGGCTCAAGTCCCTGCTCCTCCTTTTTAGTTCCCCTTTTATATAGTGTCGTTATAGGTAGAAATTTATGTGTAAAACTAAAATTGTTGCAACGCTTGGCCCTGCCAGTGAAAGTCCTGAAATTCTAAGTCAATTAATTCAAGCTGGTGTGAACGTCGTTCGTCTTAACTTTTCTCATGGCACCGCTGAAGAACATATTGCAAGAGCACATCAGGTACGAAAAATTGCTTCCGAACTTAATCAACATGTTGGCGTGTTAGTAGACTTACAAGGTCCGAAAATTCGTATTGCTTGCTTTGAACAAGGTGCAATCCAGTTGGCTAGAGGTGATGAGTTTATTCTCGATGGTACGTTGGATGCGCAATCTGGTAACCAACAACGAGTAGGTTTGGATTATCCGCAGCTACTGCAAGACATCAAGCAGGGTGACACTCTATTGCTCGACGATGGACGCATCCAGTTATTGGTCAAAGAAGTAAATACTGATCAACAGTGGGCTAAAACTGAAGTTTTAAATAGTGGCAAACTTTCAAACCGTAAAGGAATCAACTTACTTGGTGGTGGCCTCTCGGCTCCGGCACTGACTGAAAAAGACAAACAGGACATTATCACAGCAGGCAAGCTGCAAGCCGATTTCCTAGCTGTCTCCTTCCCGCGTAGCGCAGAAGACTTAGATTATGCGCGAGAGCTTGCAGTAGCTGCGGGGTGCAATGCGCATATAGTCGCGAAAGTTGAACGTGCTGAAGTTGTAGCCAACCAGCAAGCGATGGATGATGTGATTAATGCGTCCGATGTCATTATGGTTGCACGTGGTGATTTGGGGGTGGAGATTGGTGACGCTCGTCTTCCCTCTGTACAAAAGGCGCTGATCGCACGCTCAAAGTTTCTAGGAAAGCCTGTTATTACCGCCACCCAAATGATGGAATCGATGATTGAAAACCCATTACCCACCCGCGCTGAAGTGCTGGATGTTGCGAATGCAATTATCGATGGTACCGATGCGATCATGTTATCTGCTGAATCCGCAGCGGGTCAGTACCCTGTTCAAGCAGTCGAAGCGATGGTACGCATCGCCAAAGGTGCGGAGCAAGAAATTGAATGTTCACACAATTGCTGGGAACACTTACAACACCTCTGTAATGATGCTGGTAAGAGTTTTGCCTTGTCATCGATGATCTCTGCTTCGAAAGTACACAATGACCTTGGTGTGGCTATTTTAACCAAGCATGGAGAAACGCCACTGCTCATGTCACGCTGTCAAAGCAAAGCCGCGATATGGGCGTTGAGTGACGACATACAGTTGCTTGCTAAGCTGTCCATTTTACGCGGTGTCGAGCCTGTGTATTTCACACCCGAAGGCAGCAGTGAACAACTACCTAACCAAATCATTGAATCCCTCGAAAGCCGAGCGAAAACGCACCGTATTAATTCGATATTGATGACGCAACTGGATTCAGTTGAAGGTGTTGGCAACATCAATGTGTGTCGACTACTCCACTTGAAGAATCTAGAAGCGATTGCCGCCTAAGATCATTTAGCTATCCATTAATCACCCCATACCCTTGCTCCACAAGGACCCCCGTAGGGATTTTGGCCTGTCGTAAGACAGGTCTTTTTTTATTGATGTGACTCGCATTGTTTCTGACACATAAAATTTGGGTTAGAATTTAGCCTTTGCTATCGATAACACTTTACAAAGAATATTTTGTCGATATTATGCACACGCAAACGTTTTCCTCACCAGTTTTAGATATAGTTCGAGGTTTTTATGCTGTCAGACATCGAAATTTGCCGCGCTGCTAATTTGCTGCCAATTCAACAGATCGCAACGGATTGTGGGCTCCGAAAGAAAGAGTTTTATAGTCAAGGTAAATACAAGGCGAAAGTGTCGCTGGATGTATTGAAGCGTGTCAGTGACCACCCTTCGGGTAAGTTAGTCTTGGTTACTGCAATCACTCCTACGCCTCTGGGAGAAGGAAAAACCGTTACGACAATTGGATTGTCACAAGGCATACAACAACTTGGTCATTCAGTCATGGCGTGTATTCGCCAGCCTTCAATGGGACCTGTGTTTGGCGTAAAAGGCGGCGCAGCAGGCGGTGGCTATTCTCAAGTTGCACCAATGGAAGAGCTTAATCTTCATCTTACTGGTGATATCCATGCCGTCACCGCAGCACATAATTTAGCTTCTGCGGCGATTGATGCCCGTATCTATCACGAGCAGCGCAATGGCTATGACGATTTTGACCGCCGTACAGGGTTGCCCGCTTTACGAATCGACCCAACACGCGTGACATGGAAGCGCGTTGTGGATCATAACGATCGCGCTTTAAGAATGGTCACTGTTGGTCAAAATGAAGCAGGTAAAACCATTAATGGTTACGAGCGACAAGATGGTTTTGATATCTCAGCTGCTTCAGAGCTGATGGCAATATTGGCTCTTGCTTCGGATTTGAAAGACTTACGCGTCCGTATTGGTCGTATTGTTGTGGCTTATTCTGAAAACAACACCCCTATTACAACCGAAGATCTTCAAGTTGCAGGTGCTATGGCTGTGAGCATGAAAGAAGCCATTCAACCTACATTGATGCAAACACTTGAAGGTGTACCAACACTGATTCATGCCGGTCCATTCGCAAATATCGCACATGGAAACTCTTCTATCATTGCTGACAAGATCGCGACAAAACTGTCTGAATACACGGTGACTGAAGGTGGATTTGGTTCCGATATGGGTTTTGAAAAAGCGTGTAATATCAAGGCTCAGGCTTCTGGTCAAGCGCCGGATTGTGCTGTTATTGTTGCAACACTACGTGGATTAAAAGCCAACTCTGGTTTGTATGATTTAAAACCGGGTCAACCTATCCCATCAAGCTTATTCGAAAAAGATGATAAAGCATTAAAAGCTGGCTTTGATAACCTCAAATGGCACATTAATAATGTTAATAAGTACGGAATCCCGGCTGTTGTTGCAATTAACCGTTTCCCACAAGACAGCGAAGAAGAATTACAAGCATTAAAGCAAATGGTTGAAGGTCTTCCAAACGATGTTGAAGTGGAGATTAGCGAAGGATTTTCTTCTGGCGGGAAAGGCACACAAGAACTTGCACGTAAAGTTGTGCGTCAATGTGGTAAAACGACCCAATTTAAGCCGCTTTATGCCCTTTCTCAATCCACAGAAGAAAAACTCATGGCCGTTGCTGAATGTGGTTATGGTGCGTCAGGCATCGTATTGAGTGAAACCGCGAAACAGCAACTTGCTCAGTTGAAAACCCAAGGTTTTGATAACTTGGCGGTATGTATGGCAAAAACACCGTTATCCATTACCACAGATGGCTCTATAAAAGGCGCTCCAGAGCATTTTGATGTTCCGGTTAGGGAGCTTAAGCTCTGCGCTGGCGCAGGGTTTATCTACGCACTGTGTGGCAACGTGATGACCATGCCGGGGCTGCCTGATAAACCGGCATTTATGAATTTAGACCTCGATGATGAAGGTAATATCGTGGGATTAAGTTAGTAAATAAGCGGGGAAATTTCCCCGCTTTTCTTTGCTTCGTTGTTTGGTGAACAAATTAAATGGATCTCTGTGCAAGTTTTTTGCCTCAGCCACGTTCTATTAAAGAGATAAACGTTCATTAGTGAGGTAACAATGAAAGTGAAGTCTCGTTTTCTACTTGCGATTTTTACGACGCTTGTAGTCGCCGTCTCTTTCCTCTCCCAAGCTGGCAGCGAAAATAAGCCAAAGTTGGTCAGCGCAAGTGCATTGGAAACTGCCACATTAGCTGGTGGTTGTTTTTGGTGTACAGAATCTGACTTGGAAAAGCTCGACGGTGTGGTCGATGTTGTCTCTGGTTATGCTGGAGGGACGTTAGATAATCCAACCTATAAACAAGTCTCATCGGGTAAAAGCGGACATATTGAAGTCATACAAGTGACCTATGACCCAAATGTTGTTAACTATGAGCAAGTGCTAGATCAATTATTTAGGCATATTGACCCGACCGACGATAAAGGTTCATTTGTAGATCGTGGCCCTCAATATCGTCCTGCCATTTTTTACCACAATGAACAACAGAAACAGATCGCTACCGACTTTATGGCAGAAGTTGAACAGCTCGGTATCTTTGGTAAACCGTTAAAAACGGAGCTCATCAAATACAGCTCATTTTGGCCTGCTGAGGCGTATCATCAAGACTACTATAAGCGAAATAAGGTCCGTTATAACTATTACCGTTATGGCTCAGGACGCGATCAATACCTAGATGAAATTTTCGGTGAAGATAGAGAAGAGAATCCAAAGACATTGCGTATGTTAATCGATGAAAACAAACATCTGCCAAAGGTTAAAGCGTACAGTAAGCCGTCTGATCGCAAAATTCGTGAGATGCTTAGTGATACGCAATATTACGTGACTCAAAAAGATGGCACCGAGCGTGCGTTCCAAAACGAATATTGGGATAACAAAACTGAGGGTATTTACGTTGATATCGTAACGGGTGAACCGCTATTCTCTTCGACCGATAAGTATAAATCAGGGACGGGATGGCCAAGTTTTACTAAGCCAATTAATGAAGGTTACATTGTCACTGATACTGATTACAAATTGGTGTATCCAAGAACCGAAGTCAGAAGTCGTTTTGGTGACTCACACCTTGGGCATGTATTCAAAGACGGGCCCGCTCCAACGGGTTTGCGCTACTGCATGAATTCAGCGGCGATGAGATTTATCGCCAAAGAAGACATGGCAGAAGAAGGTTATGAAGACTACCTTTACTTATTCGACAGCTAATCCATCCAAATGTCGAAATAAAACAGCCAGTGTATTCTCCACTGGCTGTTTTTTTATGGTGTT
This sequence comes from Vibrio sp. NTOU-M3, assembly GCF_040869035.1. Taxonomy (NCBI): domain Bacteria; kingdom Pseudomonadati; phylum Pseudomonadota; class Gammaproteobacteria; order Vibrionales; family Vibrionaceae; genus Vibrio; species Vibrio sp. NTOU-M3. The sequence goes on along the minus strand of NZ_CP162101.1, from coordinate 1,490,349 downwards.
GAGTTATTTCATTACTCGCGCTTTGAAGTTACGCCCTTTCATTTTCCCTGTCTGAAGCTGTTTCAATGCAGGTTTAACAACTTCGTGCTCAACGGCAACATACGAAACCATCGGAAGTATGTTGATTTTGCCAATGCGCTTGCCATCGATGCCTGCTTGTTTTGTGAGTGCACCTAAAATATCCCCCGCTCTCACTTTTTGCTTCTTACCACCTAAAATTTGGATAGTTTGCATTTTCGGGTAGAAAGGTCTTTCAATCGGTTTTTCAGGAAGTTTCGAAGGTTCTAATACGACGTCCATATACTCTTCGATGCGTTCAACACGGTAAGCTTCTTTCTCACCAAAGAAACTGAATGCTGCGCCTTTTGACCCCGCACGACCTGTTCGACCTATGCGATGGACATGAACTTCTGGGTCACGCGATAACTCAAAGTTAAATACTGCATCTAGGTTATCGACATCTAAGCCACGCGCTGCAACATCAGTTGCGACCAGAATAGAAATGCTTTTATTTGCAAACATAGTCAATGCTTGTTCGCGCTCGCGCTGTTCCATGTCACCATGCAGCTCGACCACTGAGAATCCGCGATGTGACAATTCATCAGTCACATTCATTACTTCTTTTTTGGTGTTGCAAAACACGACGGAAGATTCAGGCTTATGAGTCAGCAACAAAGCTTCTAATGCGTCATCACGCTGTTCTGTTGTATCTAATTGATAAATATTCTGAGTAATGGTGGTGTGTTGATGAGTTGACTCAACTTGAATCATCTCAGGTTTTTGCATTACCTTCGTTGCAAGTGACTCGATATTTTTTGGAAAAGTCGCACTAAACAAAAGTGTTTGGCGATTGGCAGGCGCCTGAGCCAAAATCGCGTCAATTGCTTCCTCAAAACCCATTTCTAACATGCGATCGGCTTCGTCCAAGACTAGTGTGTTGAGCTCATTTAGCTGAATACGACCCTTGGATAAGTGATCGAGGATGCGACCAGGCGTTCCAACAAGAATATGTGCGCCATGCTCAAGTGAACCAATTTGTGGCCCCATCGGCATACCGCCACACAAAGTCAGCACTTTAATATTGTGAATACCGCGTGCAAGTGTACGAACTTCTTTCGCAACTTGATCTGCGAGCTCACGTGTCGGACATAAAACAAGAGACTGTACTCGGAATCGTTTTACATTAAGGTTTGATAATAACCCCAATGAAAACGCTGCAGTTTTACCCGAACCCGTTTTCCCCTGACCAATAACATCCTTACCTTGTAAAATCACCGGTAGACTTTGTTGTTGAATAGGCGTCATTTCGCTATAGCCCAATGACTTCAGGGTGTCTAATAGCTCAGGTTTTAGTGGCAGTGTATTAAAAGGAACAGTCACAATTTTTTCCTAATGTCTTTAATTTTGTGGGTTGCTAATGCAACTAAATTAAAAACCGCTTCGAATGGAAGCGGTTTTTATCACTCTCAATACGTTGTTCTAATTAACGTAAGCCATGTAAAAATTCATGGCGAGTGGCTGAGTTGGATTTAAATATTCCCCCCAGCGCAGTAGTTGTAGTTTCACTTGTTGCGTCCATCACACCACGAGATTTCACGCAGTAGTGAGTGGCATCAATGGTAACCGCTACATCATCCGATTCCAGCAAGGTTTGCAGTGCAACCAAAATTTGCTGCGTCATACGCTCTTGCACTTGTGGGCGCTGAGCAAAGAAACGAACAATGCGATTAATCTTCGAAAGACCAATGATTTTTCCACGTGGAATGTAAGCTACTGCGGCTTTTCCATCGATAGTGACAAGGTGGTGTTCGCAAGTACTGGTTACAGTAATGTCTTTCACACGAACCATCTCACTGACGTTCATCTTGTTTTCGATAACTGTAATTTTGGGGAAGTTATGATAGTCCAAACCAGAGAAAATCTCGTCAACGTACATCTTAGCAATACGCTGAGGGGTTTCTTCCAGACTGTCGTCAGACAGGTCTAATTCCAGTAGAGAAAGAATCTCACGCATGTGGTGCTCGATCTTTTCCTTTTTCTCTTCACGGTTGAACTGATTTGGAGACATTGGTGTCTCTAAACCTCGGCTTTCTAGCGCATCTTTTACTAACTTGGCTGATTCGCTAAGACCTGACATCGCACTTCCTCTTAAATACCCCTTTCGGATGGCTGACAAGGATACTCGGATTTTTGAATAATTACGACCATATTTTATTGGTGGTCATTCTTTCTAAACCCCTTTCTATGGTAGAGTTGGCCACAAATTACAATACAACAGGATATCTCCATGGGTTGCTGTGATGCTCCGGGCTTAATGCCGATTGAAGAAGCGATGGATAAAATGCTGTCGCAAATCAAACCAATTCAAACCACCTTGAAACTCCCCCTTGCAGATGCATTAGGTTACGTATTAGCGGAAGACGTACTTTCGCCAATTTTCGTACCGCCTTTTGATAACTCGGCGATGGATGGTTATGCGGTTCGAATTGCCGACTTAAGCAAAAACAGTACCCTACCAATGGCAGGCAAGTCGTTTGCTGGTCAGCCGTTTGAAGGCGATTGGCCGGAAGGCACCTGTATTCGCATTATGACTGGCGCAAAAATCCCGAATGGCTGTGATGCCGTCATCATGCAAGAAGAAACAGAAGTGACTGAGCTAGGCATTTTGTTTAAGCAAACGAATGTTAAGCCACAGAACAATATCCGACCAACGGGTGACGACATAAAGCAAGGCGATATGGTTCTGCCTAAAGGGGCGAAACTAACACCACGTGATATCCCAATGATCGCGTCACTCGGTGTTAGCCATGTGACGGTTGTACGCAAACCCAAAGTCGCGTTCTTCTCAACTGGTGATGAACTGCGCTCACTTGGTGAACCTCTTGAAGATGGCCAGATTTACGACAGCAACCGTTATGGCATTAAACCGTTGATCGAAAACTTTGGCTGCGAAGCCATTGACCTTGGCATTATTCCTGATTGTCCAGCAACGTTGAAAGCAACCTTCGAAAAAGCGCAATCCCTTGCCGATGTGGTCGTCACATCTGGTGGTGTGAGCGTTGGTGAAGCGGATTACACGAAAGACATTTTGGAAGAACTTGGTGAGATCGGCTTTTGGAAATTAGCGATTAAACCGGGCAAACCTTTTGCTTTTGGCAAGCTTAATACCGCCCTATTTTGCGGCCTTCCGGGTAACCCTGTTTCGGCAGTGTTAACAATGTATGTTTTGGTCCAACCTATGCTCGCGAAATTAGCTGGTCATACGGAATGGAAAGCACCTTTATCTATCCCTGCTGTGACCAAAACCGCATTTAAAAAAGCACCGGGGCGTACAGACTATCAACGTGGTATTTATACATTAGAAAATGGTCAGTTTGTGGTTGAGACAACCGGTAATCAAAGCTCTGGCGCATTTCGTTCGATGAGCCTTGCTAACTGCTTTGTTGTACTCGAGCGCGAGCGTGGCCGGGTTGAAGTCGGCGAAACTGTCCAAATTCAACTGTTTAACGATACGTTATATTAGGAGTTCTTTTGGATATTCTGTCAGACAGTGAAATGCTCCGGTATAACCGGCAGATCATTCTTAAGCAATTCGATTTCGAAGGCCAAGAGGCGTTGAAACAAGCTTCGGTGTTAATCCTTGGGGCTGGCGGGCTTGGTTGTGCTTCTAGTCAATATTTGGCTACTGCAGGCGTTGGTAAGCTTACGTTGATTGATGATGATGTGGTCGAGTTGTCTAACTTACAACGGCAAGTACTTCACCACGATTGCGATATTGGTGTTAAAAAGGTGGATTCAGCCGCACAGACGTTGAGAGAACTTAATCCGCATATCACCGTAGAAACGGTTGATAAGCGCTTAGCTGATGAAGATCTGATTCCACTTATTGAACAACATGACTTAGTTCTGGATGCTTCAGATAACGTTGATACACGTAATCAACTTAACAAGCTATGCTACCAAACCAAAACACCACTTGTTTCAGGTGCAGCAATTCGTATGGAAGGTCAAGTGAGCGTGTTTATGTATCAAGGCAAAGACGAGCCTTGTTACCAGTGTTTAAGCTCGCTGTTTGGCAGTAACGTACTATCGTGTGTGGAGGCTGGCGTGATGGCTCCTGTCGTTGGTATTGTCGGTGCGGTCCAAGCGATGGAAACAATTAAAGTGTTAGCGAGCTACGGAACGCCAATGCAAGGTAAGATCCTTATGCTTGACGCGATGACCATGTCATGGCGCGAAATGAACTTGATGAAAATCCCCGCTTGCCCTGTCTGCTCATGATTCTCAATTTGGCAAAATGTTTTTATCGTTTTGCCAAATTTACTCTCTCATTATCGTTGTCAAAGTGAGAATGCGCCCATTCTTTATTTTGCAATTAGATTAAGTTTATATATATCAATATCTTATAGCTTGGCATGTTACTTGTTTAGTATCTTCCAACGTCATTTGGAAGGAGACTGACAATGCCAAAATTACTGATTCTTGTTTTCTCTATATTCTATTCTGCGCTCGCCATAGCGACTCCATTCGATATTTGTCCAAGTAAAGCGTATTTATTTCAAGCAAATCCCGTTCAGGTTTATGGTGTCAACCTCGTTACAGGACAAACATCACTACTGGAAAGTGATACGGGCATTAATGCTAATATCAATGCGGTTGGTTTCGACTTTCAAGACCGTTATATATATGGCTACGATACGTCGAATAAACGTCTCGTTAGATTAGGAAAAGACTTCCAAGCACAAATTTTAAATACATCGGGTTTACCCACTGACCATACATTTTTCGTCGGTGACGTTTATGAGCATGTTTTCTACCTTTATCGTAAGGGAAAAGGAATTTTTAAAGTTGATTTGAGTCCACTGGATAGTGACCCAAATGCGGTGCTTGACGTTATAAAGATTAGCTCGATTGCAACGGTTTCTCTTACTGATTTTGCCTTCCACCCCGGAGACGGCAACCTTTATGGTGTCGATAATTCGACGGGGAATTTATATCGCTTCGATACGGATGTAGGCGGTGAAATATACATTGGAAATGTGGGTGTTACCGGAACATTTGGTGCTGGTTACTTTGATGTTAATGGCTATTACTACATATCTCGCAATTCAGACGGGAACATCTATCGTATTGATCTGTCCAGCCAAGACAATATTGATAATGGCATTGTAACAGCAGTTAAATTTGCCGATGGTCCAAGCTCTAACCAGAATGATGGTGCGCGCTGTGCGAATGCGCCCGTGATTGACGAAGATTCGACTATTGACTTTGGTGACGCCCCCGACTCTTACGTGACACTTCTAGCTTCAAATGGTCCTCGTCATGCTATTGATGGAATCACCTGGCTTGGAAACGTTGCCCCGGATGGTGAGCAAGATGGATTACTTGCACCGCTTAATGATAATAAAGCCGGATATGCAGATGAAGATGGTGTCGGATTTGTTACCGCAATTGAGGCAGGAACAGATGCAATTGTTGTTGTTCAAGCATCCACGACTGGTTATCTCTCTGCATGGTTTGACTGGAACCAAGATGGTGACTTTGACGATGCAGGAGAAAAAGTATTTAGTGATGTTTCGCTAACTGCAGGTAGCAATACTCTGTTTTACCCAGTCCCAAATAGTGCCGTCATGGGGGAAACGTGGACACGCTTTCGCTTTAGCCAACAGACCGGATTGGATTATTTCGGTGGTGCGCAGTCTGGCGAAGTGGAAGATCACCAAATTTTAATATCCGTCGATGGCGTCGCAATTCGCTATTACCCAAGCGCATCTGGATATGCGACGGTCGCTTTTGAAGATAACTGGCCATTTACTGTCGATTACGATATGAATGATGTTGTTATTCGTTACCGCGTAACTGAAACATTAACTAATGGTACAGTTACTCAATCAAAAATCGAAGGTTACCTTGCTGCCTACGGTGCAGGTTTTCACAATGGATTTGCTGTTCGCCTTGCTGGGCTGGCTCGTGCTGATATCGACGAAGCATTGACGCGCCAGCTGCATAATGGCGTGCAATTAGCGCATTCGGGACTTGAAGCCGACTCTTCTGAAGCCATATTTATCATTTCAAATAAGTTGTCTGACTATGTGAGCGTCAGCTGTGAATACTTCCGCACCTTATCGAACTGTCATGAGTCGTTAAACTTTTCTTTTACGATAAATATTACGTTAAAAGATGGTGCCGATACGTCTGAGTTAATGGCAATGCCTTATGACCCATTTATTTTTGCCACTCCCGGGTATTATCACGGTGAAGGGCTTCCTTTTCAGCCGGGTCGTTCATGGGAAGTCCATTTAGCCGACCACGCACCGACTGAAAAATTTGATTCGGATAATTTGTTAGGTTTAGGGGAAGACTCAAGCAATGCCGTTACTGGTCGATACTTCAAAACCAATACTAATTTACCATTTGCGCTCATGGTTACTGACGAATGGAAATGGCCGCTAGAAAAGGTTGATTTAGTAAATGCTTATCCAGACTTTGCGGCTTACGCAGAATCTGGTGGTCAGCAAAAACAGAATTGGTACTTACTACAAAATGCAGTCACTAGCCGCATTTACCAAGAGGGAGAATAAATGATGAAATATGCATGTCCAATGATCACTCTTATCTTATTCATTATGGGTTGTGGCGGCGGCGGTGATGACACAGGGAGCACTGCTGACACCAATGATACAAGTAATTCAACCGTCACGGCTCCCGAAACATCGACTCAGCCGCCGATAACTGACGTTATGCCACTACGCTATATGAATGAATTAGTTGTGCCAGAGAATTTTGACTACAATCCAGTTGAGGGGCATGTTTTCGACATCGATATCAGCAGTTATTCAACTAACAGAGCTTATGTTTCCATCTATGGGCAATTTGAACAGAACGCAGATGGTAGCTATACCCCAGTCTATAATTCAAAGCTAACCGCTGGTTCATTGCACAATGGAGTCGCCAAGCTGGATTTCTGTATCAAAGAATCTCAGTCTAGTTTGTTAGCAGAAGTTTGGTTTTATGACGGTAGTTCCCCGTTACAAAAAACCTTAAACGGAAATCAAAGTTCTTGGATTTATTGAACTTGTTTTTCTACCTGACTCGCTATAGTAAGGTCAGTGTATCTACTTTTTAGAGACGATATGAATAGTCCTAAGGTATATCTGGCCATGCTAATGGCAGCAGTAATCGTTTTAACGATACTTAGCTTTAGCTTGCAGCAAAAAAATGTACATGAGTTTAACGCAAAAGTAACGGCTAATACGCTCACTCAATCTTTAGATGGTCAAAGGCGATACTTAAATATAATAACGCAAACTAATGAGCCGCTATTAATTCATGTTGTGGCAAGCTTGTATTGCCCCGTGGGCTCTGATGTTCGCATACAAAAAGAAACCACATCTTTTGGAGATGAGGTCTACAAAGTTCTTCATTGCAATCCAGAATAAACTTAAAACGCACACCTCGTCGCTACAACTATGTTTAAATAGCAATATAAGAAAAGTTTTGAGGTGATTATGATGATACTAGTAACGGCTGAGTGGCTTTTTAACCGACAGGGCGAGGAGCGAGTTATTCCCCTTGATTGTAGTATTGATTTCAAGATCCCTTCTGAGAACGAGAAGGATACTGAAAACCTCATCCCTAACTCAATTCGCTTTGATTATGACAAAGAGTTTTGCGAACCATCCTCCTCCCTTCCCCACATGATGCCGAGCGAAGCTCGCTTTAATCAGTTAATGCAAGATAAAGGCATCAATAACGATTCAATTCTTGTTGTTTATGACAACAGTGGGACATTTGCTTCCCCGCGAGCATGGTGGATGCTCAAGGCTATGGGGCACGAATATGTTTATGTGCTAGATGGTGGGCTGACTGAGTGGAAAGCTTATGGTTACGAAACGACTCGATGTTATCGGAGTGTTGAATCCGAAGGTGATTTTTCTGGAGTGTTATCTCCAGATTATTTTGTTGATGCCGCTACCGTTCTAAAGGCTATTGATAGACCGGATATTCAAACGGTTGATGCGCGTTCTCAAGCTCGTTTCGATGCTGAAGTACCAGAACCTCGTGAAGGAATACGCAGTGGGCATATTCCTCGTTCAGTGTGTCAGCCTTTTGCTGAATTAATGAATGGCCATAAGTTAAAAACAACTCCAGCACTTGAACCGATAATTAAAGCTAAGCTTGAACAAGACAAAACGCAGTATATTTTTAGCTGTGGTTCTGGTGTGACCGCTTGTATCGTCCTTTTGGCTGCAAAGTTATGTGGTTATGAGCAATTGTCTGTATATGATGGTTCATGGACTGAATGGGGACAGAGATTGGATCTTCCTGTCGAATAAACAGAAGCCAGTGACAATCACTGGCTTTTTAATGTACGTTGAAATCTATTCAATGGTAAATGTTACTACTTGACGGTTAATACGACGCGACGATTACAACCTGTTGCTAGATTCTGTTCCACTTGGCATATTGGTGCGCTTTCGCCAAATGCTTTTTCTACGATTCGATTACCCTGTTTCAAGTTATGCTTTAGGTAGTTGGCAACTTCTTTGGCTCTGCGTGCCGATAGTCCCTTATTGTATTGTTTGGTACCTGTACTATCAGCATGCCCCTCAATAAATATTTGTGACTTATCATGAACCAATGGTAAATATTGGGCCAACACCTCTTTGTGCGTTGTTGTTAATTGATATTTGTCGTGCGCGTAGTTTAAGACAAGAGATTTAGTCTTTTGATCATAAAAACATGCCTCGTCTGATGGTGTTGTTTTTATCTTTTCGCTATTTAAGTTCAATTGCGTGTTTGGGTTGGTCGACTCAAGTTGTACTAATTTACCAGAGACTTGCGTTGTCACTTTATGGGAAGAGACCAACTGCTTCGATGTAACATATTCATTGACCCCACCAAGGCAGTTGGCATAACCCAGTGGAGATATGAGTAAAGCGGTAATAATGACTGGGTACTTCATGTTAATCCTTAAGTCTTCCTGTTTCTTCATTAATTAAGTTCAGAATGAATTTGTAAACATCGTCACCATCTTTCGCGTGGTAGATATTCTCTCTACCGAAGCAGTCACCGAAACCATCACTTGCAGATACTTGATAGTTAATCCCAATAACGCCCATGGTAACTTTGGTTTTTTCATTGTCATCTGGGTTGGATGAATCACTCTGATATCGATTTTTCTTCGAACTGATCTTGGAACGTAATTTAGTACATAACCCTGCATCAACAAGGGACTGAAGGTACCCGCCACCACCAGAATCTTTTCCGTCTGAGAGGACAATAAATACTTGCTCTGGGTTTAAGTCCTTAGCTTTGTTAGCTTCTTGAGCGGCTGCGATAATGCCATTCCAAGAACGTGTTCCCCAATTTGCTTTTAGCTTAGAATCGAGGAGTTTTTCTTTGAAATCAGCATAATCTTCAGTTAAAGGAATATCGTAAAACGGATATTTTTTGAAGAACTCGTCATTTTTATCAATTAATTCCTTTAGTGCGTTATACCCCATTGAATTCGTTGGGCTTTCCGTTCTTTGGTATACTCTTGGCGGAGTAAACATATTTTGGACCGTTAATCTTGCGGTATTTCGACGATAGTTATAAGCAATTCTCATAGGCCAACTATGTTTCAAACCATATTTATCGACAAGGACAACTTCGTTTGTTTGCTTTAAGTGATAGTAACTATATCCAAGTAACGCTACTCGGCTTTTATCTTCAGTTTTAAATTCTTTCAGATCGTCAATTACACGCACAATTGTGTCTTTAACGACTTCTAATTTTGATTTGCCATCTCTCCATGGGTCATTCATCGAACCACTAAAATCACCAATAAAGTAAACATCGACAGGTTGTGGCAAGTACTTCCTTGTGGTTGATTGCCCCTTCACTTGAAATTCAGGTTTTAAGTCAATGTCTTCATAGGAAATCCAAGACTGGTGTTTTGATGTAGCGCTCACAATGAAATCGGTAAACGGGGCAAGTTCACCGCTTTTTTGAACACAACCATTTTTATATTCACATTTGCGATTGACGACGTTGACCTCGATATCTTCGATATTATCTACGACATATCGATCAACGAGCTTTCTAGCATATTCAGCATTATCATCATCGTCTTTTTTTGGGCTCGCAATCAGTGCTAAACTGGCGACTTCAGCAGCTTCAAGAATCCTCGCGTGGGCCATCATTTGTTGTGACATTTGCATGGAGAACGCCATTATAAATACCATGACGGGCAATAGACCAACAAAGAGAATACCCGCAACGCCGCGATTTTTTTTAATTGATTTCACGTTAAATCCTCGCAAACGAATATGAGGTACTGATTATTTGATTCACCTCTCCACTAGTAATACCTAGAAGATTGAATGGAATCTCATAACACAGTGACACTTGATACATCGGCAACCGTCGATTACGTGACGTCACTGGCAACAGCTCGATGGCCTTTGCTTTTGTCATCTTTTCCATATCTGGGAAATTGCACCCAATAACATTCCCTTTCTCCAACTTTTTATGGTGACGAGTGTATACCGTCCCTCCATCAGGTAGATTGTGTTCTTCGAGACTTATTTCATCAATTCGCATTCCCAATTTAGTTTTGTCAAAATTCGGGATCATTCGTTTTAACGATGAAGATGCGATTGAAAAAGTGATATTTTTTGTTTTACTGCAATTCCCAGAACATACGTCCAAACTATCGCTGAATAACTGTTTTCGTTCAGAAAGGATTGTAGTCAATGAATAGGTTGCACGATCCAATTGGCCCTTTTTATTTATAGCCAGCATATGATTCACTACTACAAGGAAAATACCGGAAGCGAACACCAAAACCATTGCTAATTCAACGGTAAATGAACCATTTTGTTTATGCACAGCCAGCCCCCTGCCCAACTTTGAATGAGCAACGCTCGTATTCTTGGATGGTTATGACTTCGCGGCGAATCCGCATTTCAGGAAACCAAATAGAAACGATTGGGTCATAGGTGTATTCCAAACCATAGACAGCGATGGCCATATTTTCTGGTTGTTCTTCACGGTCTGGACATTCTTCCGCATTCTGATAATTGTCATTGCATTTAAATAAACTGTCATAGTTAGGGAAATAGTCGACTTTGATATCAACACTCCCTTCTTGAACTACATTTGTCCAAAGTGAGCCGCCGGCTTTTTCAAGCTCGTCTTGAATCCTTTTGTCATAATCGACGGTATTGTGACCACTTGAATCTCCTGCTTTTTTTACACGCATAACTGCAGTTGTTAATGCATGATCCGTCATACTCATTGAAAATGTCATGATACAAATTTCAACCCAAGCAAATACGACCGCAAGAAATATTGGGATTCCCATTGCTGCTTCAACGGTTAATGACCCCTTTTGTCTTCTCTTCATAGTCTTACGTACCTTTTCTTGGTGTAGTCGACTATGAAGGCGCCCTTAATGTCCAAGCTATCTAAAAATGACTTTGCTTGATCAAGGTCCGTAAAGTTACCAATGCAATAGCGCTTCCAGAGCCCGTGGGTATAGGAATAAACCGGTCCGAAATTCGACTTTAAGTAATTTAGGTAGTCGGAAGGGATGACCGAATACGTTGCAAGTACTTGGATACGATACGTAGAAGGCGTGTTCGGCTTCAGATTTCTCGGATCAAGTACAGAGCCATCTAGAGTGTGGCTACCTAACTGGAGAGTATTACGCTTGGTTAGTACATTGTCTTTCGGCGATGCATACTCTTTTTTATTTTTGGAATGGTTATTTAGGGTTTGCGGTGATGCCTTTTCTGTACTCGCTAGCCTCATTGTTTGCTCCCTTCCCTCGTTCTTTTTTACCGACTTCATCAAAGAGTTGAGCTGCTTTCGCGCTTGTTCGTCACTGTTATTATGTTTCAGTATTTCCAAGGCAATATCCGGTCTCCCAGCGTTAACTGAAGCGACAACTAAGTTAGAACTAACCTTTCTATCGTTTGGGTCGCCTAGATAAAGGTCATACAAAATGTCAGTAGCCCCTACATAATCGAATTGCATCATCTTCACAACGGAAATATTGTTGCGCGCCTCCCTATCTGAGGCACCAAGTTTACGGCTTTCCTCAAACTGCTTGATTGCCTCGTCAAAATGCTTTTGCCGCGCTAAGATTTTCCCTGTAAGCAAGGCGTATTCATATTCCTCCCCACCTTCATCGAGGTATTTTTCAAGTTCTTGTTTTGCTACATCAAATCGCTTTTTTTGATAATTGAGTCGCGCGATGGTCAAAATATATTCAGGTTCGTCAAGTTCATTGTCGCTGTATGTATTTTTGTATAACTCAGCAGACTTAACATCATTCATATCCAGATATAAGTTAACCAGTTTGACACGGTAATCTGGGTTGTTCTGCAGGTTTGACTTATAGAACTCAACTAGCTTTTGTTTATCACTAGAACCAAGCAATAGCTTTTCTTTTGTATCTAATTCAGGATTAACGCTCGTACAGCCAGAAAACAATCCAACACAGAGCAGTACGCCTAAGAACTTCTTCATCACATCAACATCCTCATTATGCCGGGCGCGACAATCAAAACGACTATAGGAACCATGATGAAAGCGATAAGTGGAATGGACATTTTTGCACCCATTTTTCCTATTTTTTCTTCTAGATCCATCATGTTAATTTCACGAATATCACTTGCCAAAGTCGCGAGTACAGGTCCGATAGATGAACCAAATTGCAGGCTTTGAACTAACGTCATCACAAAACTCTTTGATTCAGTTGTTGGAACAAGGTCGTAAAATTCTTCTAATGCCTTCTCAATACCAACTAACTTTGAACGTTCGACAGTAACACGTACGACATAAGCTAAATGCTTATCAACAGTAATCAGCTCTTTTGATAGATAATCCAAACTGGATTCAATTGTCATACCGGTATGAACACAAACATTCATTAAATCGAGCAAAAACGGTAACCTAGAGCTGATGTGCTTGATATTAGATTTCCCTCGGTTTGAAATATACGCATCCGGCACGATGACAAATGTAATAACTGCAACAAGTAAATATATCAGAGCCATAAAGAGGTTAAGTTCGTTGTCTAAATACTCATAGCCAATCACCAATAGACAGAGCGTAAAGGGTATGATTTTGAACAAATAGTAGGTGTCTACTAAAAAGTCACTATAGATTCCAGCTGTAATAAATTTTTGCTTCGTTTCTTCTTTGTTAAAACTCACCCGGCTGGCAATCGCATCTAATAACTTTGTTCGCTGGCTTTCTTCTCGTGTAGAACCGATAATTTTTCTGGTGGCAATATCAGCTTTAGTATTATCCCAAAGCAGCATAAATAAGATGGCCAGCCCTAACGAAACAAGGAAAACAGCTCCCCAGACTAAAACGGAATTTAACGCCATCAGTCCACTCCCTTTAAGATGAACCAGATGCAGGCGAAGCCGATAAACTCACTGACCAATACATAATAGAAAATCGGTCTGCCCCCTTCTTCAAACATGACGAAATTATAATTTTCGGGGCTAGTAAACTTCAAAATCAAAAGGAAAATAATTGGTAAACATGCAATGATTTTGGCTGATGCACGTGCTTCAGATGTTAGTGCATTTTTTTTCTTATCAATGGCTCTTGAGTCGAACATTAAGCGGTTTATCCGGTTAATCACATCTTTCAGTTGACCACCACGGTTTAGGTTGATCCGGATAGTTGATGCAAAGAAAAAGTACTCGAGATAAGGAAAATTGTTGCTGCTTCGTTCTAGTACATCATCTGGATCTTCGCCAATAAGCAAACGCTCTGCCATGAGTTTAAACTCGCGCCCAACTTCATTGTCGAGTTGATTTCCCACATATTCAAACGCATGAACAATACTTTGACCCGCAGACATTGCTCCACTCAAGATGTTTAACGCATCAGGAAAATTATTTTTGAATCGTTCGGCTTGTCGTTGTTTTAACTTAATATAGAAAATGACAAACAATATGGGTTCTGAAATTGCCAAACAAATCAGAAAATCCATTTTTAAAAAGAAGTCATTTATGCCATAGACCGCAACGGTACTTACAGCGAAAAAAACTAATAGTTTCAAAGCTATATTCGGTTGGAAAACTTTGATCATTCGTTTGTATTTTTGTTTGACGCGTGCTTTAAAACTTTCGTCAAACTGATGGGCATCAATAACAGAACGAACCCCTCTGATTCCTTCGAAATCCGCATGCATGTCAATCAGAGCAGTGAGTTTTTTATTCTGTTTTGACCTTACAATCAAAAGGTAAAGTAACAGCGCCATCCATGACAATATTAAAATCCATATCACGAGAAAATCTCCTTGACCGTTTTTTCTAAGCCAAAAAATTTTGCACGTTCATAAATCACAGAACGTGTGGACAAACCTGGTGTACGAAATTCACCTTTGATCCGGTCATTATCTAAATCAGGGTTAGTCTCAAAACGGAAAATATCTTCCATTACAACGTTATCGCCTTCCATTCCTAAGATTTCGGAAATATACATAACTTTACGGCTGCCATCGTGCAGACGTTTTACTTGTACAATGAGATCAACAGCACTGACGATGGTTCTCCGTATTGCAGATATCGGTAAGCTTGCCGTCGCCATCATCACCATGCTTTCCGTACGCGCAATGGCATCTCTTGGCGTATTGGCGTGGAGAGTAGACATAGACCCATCGTGTCCTGTATTCATCGCTTGAAGCATTTCAAAAGCCTCGCCACCTCGACACTCACCGACTATGATTCTGTCTGGGCGCATACGCAGTGCATTTATCACCAGATCTCTAGCGGTTACCTCACCCGTACCTTCAACACTCGCTTGCCTTGTTTCAAGTCGTACAATATGAGGTTTTTGTAGTTGCAGTTCTGCTGCATCTTCAATGGTGACGATACGCTCACCCTCTCCGATAAAACCAGATAATGCGTTAAGCAAAGTCGTTTTACCTGAACCAGTACCACCTGAAATTAGAATGTTGCACTTACAATGACTTGCAATTGAAAGTAGTTTTGCCATTTCAACCGACATGGCACCAAACTCAACCAAATTCTCCAGTTTTATTTTCTGTTCTTTAAACTTACGAATTGAAATTGATGTTCCATCGATCGCTAGTGGAGGAATTACGATGTTTACACGACTTCCGTCAGCCAATCTGGCATCACACAAAGGTTTGGATTCATCGATACGACGACCAACATTAGAAGCAATACGTTTAGCTATCGTGCTGAGCTGTTTCTCATTAACGAATTGAATCGGGGATTTTTCTACTTTCCCCCCTATTTCAATGAAGATATCGGAAGGACCATTAATCATAATATCGGAGATATTATCGTTATCGACTAACGCTTGAAGAGGCCCTAACCCTTTGAGTTCATCTAATAGCGCCTTCACAAGTTCGACTCGTTTAATCGAACTCACTTGCAGCTGCCTGCGTTCAATAAGCAACCCTACTGACTCTTTTAGTTGTTCTTCGAGCTCATCATTGCTGATTTCAACTAGCGTTGCTGCATCTAAAGCATCGAAAATTTCGTCGCGAAGCTCGATATATATTTGTTTTAATTGATTCATTTTTTAAACAGAGAAAAGCGTGATTTGGTTTTGATTTTTTTTCCTGTCAGATTCATAACAACTTCCGCAACAGGGTTGGAGTATTTTGACTTCATGAGCCCTTCAACTCCTTCTTGTATCATTGTCTTTTCGAGATTTTGTTCATACATGATATCGAGTGTATCTTTGACTCGGATACGCTCCTTCGCGTTTGAAAGTGTGACCATATAGTCTTTGACTGGTCGGTTAAGGATAAACACCACTTGATGTTCGGATTTCCCCATTTTTTTCTTTAATAAGTTATAAGAGCGTAAAGAGGAAACCGAGGGTTCGCAGACAACAAACACACGGTGATATTTATCAGAGAATTCTCTGTCGTGGATTTCCTCATACGCACTAAAGGGAGCTGAGTCGATAATAAAATTGTATTGGTCAACGAGTTCAGAAGATAAATTAAATAAGGTAGATGCGTGATCGGCTAAGCACGCACTGTTTTTGTCCAACACTAAATAATCAAGCTTATCCTCAACTCTATGAACATAAGTTCTAGCAATGGCGCCATCAATATCAATTTGGTTTAGGTCAATACTGTTTTGTTTTGGTTTTAACCCTTTAACACCGAGAAAAATATCACTATTCATAGCACCAGAATCATGATCAACTAAGAGGGTCTTCAAATTAGTTTGAGTTGCTAAAGCATTTGCGATCACTGAACTAAAACAAGAAACCCCTATTCCGCCTTTCGTACCCAAAATTAAAATGCGTTTAGCAATGCGCGTTTTCTTGGTTAATAAGTTATCGATCTGATGTGATTGAAGTGACGAAAGTAAACCGTCAAGATCTGAATCCCAAAGTACATAAATAGCACCTATTGCATGGATTTGGTTTCGTAACTTAATGGAGTCGATATCACTTAAAACAAGCAAAGAAATACTCACATCAAGACGCGTCGATATTTCTGAAACTTCATCGACAATTTTACTTGAACCGCGCATGTCCAAAACGACATGCTTTAGTTTCACATCCGAACGATTCCATGATTTGTCTGATTCTAAATCTGGTACTTCTATTGGTGTTACAAAGCCTTCTATCGCGTATAGCTCTTTCACTGATTCAAGAAGTGCATTGTCATCAGAAACGATAAGGTCAGTGTATTCGTCATGAGCTTTAACGCGCGTAGACGAGTTTTTAAAAAGGTTGTTTAAATCCATACTCATCGCACACTTTTAACCGGATTCACTAAGCTGATGTTACGGTTGTGCTCGAGAGAACAGCCAAAACGGTATTCATTTCGGTTTTTAAAGGCCATAACTCCACAATTACCATTGTCGACAACTAAATACGTCGCTCTAATAACTACAGATTTAACTTGGTTTTCTTCTCCTAAAATGATACGAACTCGGTTTTTTGTAATGCCTTCTGATTTGAATTTTGCATTGAGCTTGTCAATGAATTCGCTTGAGCTAGTTTTGTATAGCACTTCGAAACGTGCTTTTGGCTGCTCGCGATTTACCTGTCTTATAAAGCGAGTCGCCCGTTCGATTGACTCAGCAACGTTCACAACATCGAATTCTATCTTTTGCTCAAGTTGATCGATGATTTGTGTGTTAGCTACATTTGTTTGAGAGCATCCGAAGCTAACCAATGCAACGAATGAAATTAACAAGAAACGCATCAGTTAAACCCTCCTTGATTAATCGTTTTTTCTAACTCTGGTTCATCAATATCGGACAAATCGATTCGTAAAAGTCGTTCAATATCACTTGTTCTACGGAAACTCGGCAACTTAATGTTCTCAGGTTCAACTGGATCTACAAGATTTACTGTTGCCACAATGATAAGTTCTGTTTTTGAACGATTAGTTGCCGTGTGGCTAAAAAGTGCACCAATAATTGGAATGTCACCTAAGACTGGAATTCTACTGAGAGATTCGCGTTCTTCAGAGGTCAGTAACCCAGCAAGTACGAAACTTTGCCCATCTTTAAGTTGTACTGTTGTATTTGCTCGACGTGTACGCAAGGAAGGAACAGATATTAACCCAGTTGAGGTTTTATTTGTCTCATCAAGTGAGCTGACTTCTGGTAATAGAGTTAAGCGGATGTTTTCACTATCGGTAACTTTCGCTACCATAGTAAGGCTAACGCCATATTCTTTATAGGTAATAGAAATGCCATCTGCATCACGTACAGCAATTGGGATCTCGCCACCGACTAGAAAACTGGCTTGTTCACCAGAAATCACAGACAAATTCGGTTCTGCTAATACTTGACCAATTTTGTCATCTCCATTGGCAGATATAACTGAGACAATATCTTGAGCTGTAAAATCAAGCAGTTTATTTACAAATCTTCCCGATTCGCCACTGCCAGCGTCACTGTAGCTCACACCAAGTTCACTAAGAAATGAACTCGATACCTCAGCGACTGTCAGTTTTACGTTAATTTGTTCAGTAGTCAAAACTTTTAGATTATTGATTACCTGATCAAAAATATACTTCGTTGTGTAATTGAGAGGATCACTCTCTCCATTATCAACTTTTATATGATATGTATTGTATTCTCGTTTTTTCTTTAGCATTTCACCTACTAAACGATAGACCTTATTCTTAACCTCTTCGCTACTCACAACGCCATCAATAACGACTTGTTCGCCGACATTCGAAATCACTATATTTTCATCAGGAAAACGAGCAATCAAAGTTTGCTTAAGTAGCCGAAGGCTTTTATTTACGACCAATTCGGAATTATA
Organism: Vibrio sp. NTOU-M3; assembly: GCF_040869035.1. Lineage (NCBI taxonomy): Bacteria > Pseudomonadati > Pseudomonadota > Gammaproteobacteria > Vibrionales > Vibrionaceae > Vibrio > Vibrio sp. NTOU-M3. The sequence goes on along the minus strand of NZ_CP162101.1, from coordinate 1,472,061 downwards.
AATTTCATTGCCACCACGGTCGTAAACGATAACAGAAGTTACCCCTTGGCCCACACCGTAAACAACAACTTTATTATCATCAATAATTTTGTAGTCAGCGATCAATGGATTTGCGACAAATACGGTTGAAATTTGTCGTTTTAAATTGATAGTTTTTGCAGCACCTTGATCTAAATTCATCAAACCTGAAGCGTAAATATCAAATGAAATAATTCCTATGATCATGGGGATTATGTTTATTAATTTAATTTTCATATTATTCTAGTCCCCGTAATTCCCTAACACCAAATTGATTCTCTAAAATGTCGCTGCTTCTAATCGACAAGTATCGATTCTCAATGGCTGAAGGGATGATATTTACATCACCTATTTTTTGCGCCATTTCGAGTTTAAGTACATCTTGTAATTTCAATGCTATGACTAGGCTATACTCTTTATCTTTTGAGTCTTCCACGTCATCATCTGCTTTACCTTTAATGACTTGAAGAATACGAGCGTTACTAATAATGATCTTGCTGGTCAGATTTCCAAAGTCTTTATAACCTGCTTCTAATAAGTTTGACTTAGATGACGTTGTTGAAACGAAACTCACTTTATCGTCAGGACTCAAATCTAAAGACTGAACCACACCTATTCCTGTTGCTTCATAAAAATATGGTAGTTCATCTTTTTTAAGTGAAAGATATATGTAATCACTGTCTTTTGGTGTAGATATCATTGCCCTACTTAGATATGACCCAGAGCTTATACTTTTTCTGAATAATGCTCTTGGTGGGAGATCTAAGTCTTCTGTCTTTATGTAATCAATTCCTTTTAACTCTTTCTCATTAAAATGACGTACTTTAATTGAATCTTCAGTAACTAACTGAGATTTCTTCACATCCTTTCCGACAATGTAAATAGAAACTTTGGGTTGCTCTTCTACTTGCTTGACATGCTTGTCTTTTGAAGAGGACAAATAGTTATTTATAATAAATAAAAGAGTAGTAAAAATAGTAAGTGCAACGAGAAGAACGACAACAACTCTATTCATAATCAACCTAAAATTTAGTAAATAGGGGCATACACCCCTCTATCGTTACTGCTTAGGAGGAGTAACTTTAGTCAGAGCGTTAGTTACTGCTTCCATCGCTTTGACTAAAGCGTCCTTTAAAGTCGGAGAATTAAATACAGTTAAGACTATACCTGACATCACTACAGCAATAATCGCATATTCAACTGCAGTTACGCCACGAATATCATCTTCGAATTTCATTTTCAGTTCAGTAAGTTTGGCTAGAGTTTTATAATACATAATATCCTCGTTATTATATTTTCGGCAGATGCCTCTACTATTGGTTAAGTTAAAATAACTTAAGTACCAGTTGTCATCCAATGATTGTTTATTATGTCAGTATAATTGTTTTTTATTACTATGTTTTTTTCATAAGGAATAATTATGTGCAAATTAGTATTAACACTGTTGAATTAAGAAATATTGGCATTAGACTCAAGGACATGAAAGCTCAAATATTGTTCTATTTACCGTTTTTTATGTCGAATTTATTCGTCACAGCTTTTATTTGCTGGTCTGACGGTACACAACGCAAAATATCAAATCGTATAAACAAAACTGTTTTATTTACAAATGCAGTTGCAGCTCTTTGTTATGGATTTATATGGGATTCTGTCCCTTTTGCTGTTGGCGGGTTTGTTATTTTATTATTACTCTGGCTTTTAGGAGTATTTGGTGCAGGTGATGTAAAGTTATTGAGTGCATTTCTCGTGGGTATTAAACCCGACTTGCTATTTCCAACTTTAATTATGATCGGGCTTTTAGGTGGAGTACAACTTGTTGTTATGACTATATGGTATAAAAGCAAAAAGCTACCTATGTTTGAAAATGGCATCCCATACGGGATACCAATCTCATTAAGCTGTTTTGTTTTTGCTACTTTATCTGCACTATCGTCATAAACTTTGGTGCCGATAAGGAAAAACAATTTTAAGAATCTGTGACGTACGGACCGCACATTTGGTGGATTTTATTTTTTATGCCTAACTCATCTATCTCCTGAGAGATCTCATCACTACACCATACATACATGTTGACACGTTGACGTAGCGAAAGCTTGGTACATTCCGAGCTACGCACGGACCAATCTGGACAGACTAGAATTGTGCCTGGTGTATCTAATTCGCTTTTCATTAATCTTGAAGAGCTTGTAGTTACCCAACTTGATACATAACTAAAATCTATATTTCGCTCAGTTAGAAGCTCTTGAACATAAGATTTTGTCAGTGTGTTGCAATAAACAATACGCGTTGGATAGCATTCATAAGGATCAACAAAATTGGAATGTGCTATCACGTAATTGGATGTATGCAATTGATATGATTTACCATGTTCTTCTGGCATTCTGTCCATGCTGAAGATCAGATCAAATTGCTCAGCTTCTAAACATTGATTTGATCCAAAACTTGTAAAAGATAAATCTGTGTTGTTTAACACTCTGAACTCATTAACTACCTTTTCCACGAGATCCGGACAAAAAGCATCTGCAATTGCTATATTAATTTGACCTCTTATTTCTACACGCTCGAGATCTTCAAAAAGTTTTTCATACATTGACATTGTTACATCAGCATACTCTAATAATACTTGTCCATGTTTCGTTAATCCGAATCCTTCTTTTCGTTCAAAAATACTGGCTCCGATTAAAGATTCAATTTTTTTTATATGTTGTGAAACAGCAGGTTGTGTCATAAATAAAGATTCTGCTGCTGCAGTAAAGCTTTTATGCTTAGCAACTTGGGAAAAAGTCCTTAAATATTTTGCATCGATAATTCTATTTATTGTTTTCATAGCAGCTACTTACCTCAATGGCACTCATTTTGTTTATTTTTATTATTCATTAGAAATTTTTGATTCAAAGTATCAATACGTCATTACAGTTACAAAAAAATATTACTTATATCGACATAAATAATATTTATAATTTAACAATACTAATCCGTACAGTAGTTGCTTATGTTAGCATGCCCCTAACTTCCATAAGGTTTTATTCTGTAAATGAACTAAAAGCAACATTCGATACGAATAGTTATGTACATAAAACACTGTGACTAATTTTGCGATAAATGTCACAATTTTATTCGTTGCGAATGATATAGAGCATTAAAAATCTACAATTTTTAGGATTTATTATCATAGTTGCAATAATTGTGTGATTTTATCCATAAAAATTTACTAAGAAAGATATGCACACACATTTTGTACAAAAAGCAAACTAAATATCAAAGATGGGGGAAGCAAAGTTAACATTGTAAAACTTTATATTTACAAAGTAACTAAATGCTTCAAACGAAACGTGAGTTAAAGGTTGACAATAATTTATTTACATTTTCGATATGCATTTAGAGTTATTAATGTGGATTTACTTTTCACTGTATTTATGGGTTCTTATTTGAAGAATAGAAGTGAAAATCTTAACAAGAAAAGTTTCCTACCGGATTCAGATTTTAGTCTTTGATTATATTCCTTTTATATTGATATGAGCCGAGTAACATCTTTGGTTATAACCAAATGATATTTAGCTAAATCATTGGTCTAAGTTCTTTTTGAAAACTTAACTAAATAAATTATGTTTTTAACAGATCGTTTAATGTGTTTAATTTAACCTAATTACTCTAATTTGAGCCTTGGCTCTGTTTTAAACATGCGTTTAACAACGTCTCATGAAATCGAGTAGTCGTGTTAAGTATTTATCAACACAAAATCTATTTTGTATGACTCATTTTGGGGAGTAGCATCGTTTTAAAGGAGTCTTCCTAGATTGATATCAATTTTTTACTTCTGCTATTTGTTCGTCTAGATTTAAAACCGTTAGTGCATTACTGACACTTGTTGCGATAACATCGATAGCTCCAGTACGCAACGCACCCAACAATGCTAATGGCTTACTGTTTTCCGCTGCGATAGCAATCACTTCAGATATTGGTCTGAACTCTTCGATACCCAATCCAATAACACGGTCACTCATTACCGTGTCAGCGGCATTTCCATAGATATCAAAAAAATCATAACCCGCGAAATCCCCCACTACCCCCTGTTGCAATCGTGATTGAACTACTTCATCTGCAGTGAACCAGCCTAAGTCGACCATATAACTGTTTTCACTCATGTCACCAATGCCGATAAGTGCAACATCTGACTTTCTAGCCAAGTCTAAGGTTTGTTTAACGGTCGCATTTTGCATAAAGGCCAATTTTTGCGCTCTATTTTCTGCATATGCCGGCGCATATAAGGTTTCTGAATTACCACCATACTTTTTTGCGAATTGTCGACAAATATGGTCTGCATTAAACATCCCTCCACGTGGATGAATACCACCTATTCCGCATACAAACTTACAATCTCTGGGCGTGATCACACCGACATGATGAGCGACAGCTGATACGTTACGTCCCTGACCTACAGTCACAACCATCCCATTTTTTAACGATGAATCGAGATAACTTGATACAAGACCAGCCACTTGTTTTCTTTGTTGTTCTTCATTTGGCTGATCTAATGCAATCAATGCACGCCTCACACCAAACCGCTCAATGAGTCTTTGTTCTATCTTTGCACTAAAAACAGGGTGATATTTTACGGTGATCTCAACGATGCCTTCATCACGAGCTTGTTTTAACATGCGTCCGACTTTTGCACGAGAAATCGCAAATTTCTTTGATATCTCTTCTTGAGTGGCCCCATCTTGATAATACGCAACAGCTATCTCAGTGAGTACATCTGTATTTTCCAAAGAAGTGTCTGAATGTGAGTTGCTCATAAAATAAATCTCTAGGCTTGCATTTCGGCTTTATTTTGGATGTTTGAGCATCCGCTCATTGCCTAAGCATATGCTACCCCCTAAGTGTAATGCAACATTTGCTCAAGGCCATTACACATTCTCAGTATTATATTTTCTCTTTGAAGCGCTAGTCTGAAGCCTTGCAAAACAAGGAAAACGTTTACTTTTTCCAAATACCGTTTGTCGTATAAAAAAATGGTGATTTAGGTCACTTAACCTCACGATTTTGGATTGACTTTCATATTGGTTCAGATAAATATGGATACATCATTTACTCACCTATTGAACATATGTTCATGGCATCTGTTTAATAGGACAGAGATTTTTGTTAGTTAATGTCTACCTGCGCATATACTTGCAGTTGATTAACAGCTAACCCGCTTGCAAATGAGCTACTTTGTTTAATCAAACAAAGGACAAGCCCAAGAAATAGGATGATCGGAATGAGCAACAAATTAGAGCAACTTCGTAAACTAACGACTGTAGTAGCTGACACTGGTGAAATTGATGCAATCAAGAAATACCAACCAGAAGATGCAACGACTAACCCTTCGCTAATCCTGAAAGCAGCTCAAATCGAAGAGTATGCACCTCTAATCGATGCTTCAATTGAATACGCTAAAGCGCAAAGTGACGACAAAGCACAACAAGTACAAGACACTTGTGACATGCTAGCGGTAAACATCGGTAAAGAAATCCTAAAAACTATACCTGGCCGTATCTCTACTGAGGTAGATGCTCGTCTATCTTACGATATGGAAGGCAGCGTAGCAAAAGCACGTCAACTAGTTAAAATGTACAACGATGCAGGTATCACTAACGATCGCATCCTTATCAAACTGGCTTCCACTTGGGAAGGTATCCGCGCTGCTGAAATCCTAGAGAAAGAAGGCATCAACTGTAACCTTACTCTACTATTCTCTTTCGCTCAGGCTCGTGCTTGTGCTGAAGCTGGCGTATTCCTAATCTCACCATTCGTTGGTCGCATCATGGACTGGTACAAGGCGAAAGAAGGCCGTGACTTCGAAGCTCAAGAAGATCCAGGCGTTCTATCTGTAACTAAGATCTACAACTACTACAAAGAGTACGGCTACAACACGGTAGTTATGGGCGCAAGCTTCCGTAACATCGGCGAAATCCTCGAGCTAGCTGGCTGTGACCGTCTAACTATCGCTCCTGCACTTCTTGCTGAACTGGAAGCAGCAGAAGGCGAAGTCGTAGAGAAACTGGTTGACTCTAAAGGTGCGGCAGAGCGTCCAGCACCAATGACTCACGCTGAGTTCCTATGGGATCACAACCAAGACCCAATGGCGGTTGAGAAGCTTGCTGAAGGTATCCGCAACTTCGCAGTTGACCAAGGCAAACTTGAAGCAATGATTGAAGCTAAGCTTTAATCAACAGAATTTCAAAAGGGGAACGTTTGCGTTCCCCTCTTAACATCCTTTCTAAGAAACAATCTAATAATCGGTATTTATTATGGATCGCAAACATCTAGCAAATGCAATTCGTGCTCTAAGCATGGACGGTGTTCAACAAGCTAACTCTGGTCACCCTGGTGCTCCTATGGGTATGGCTGACATCGCTGAAGTTCTTTGGCGCTCTCACCTAAACCACAACCCTTCAAACCCAGAGTGGGCTGACCGCGACCGTTTCGTTCTTTCAAACGGCCACGGCTCTATGCTGATTTACTCTTTGCTACACCTTGCTGGTTACGAGCTATCAATCGATGATCTGAAAAACTTCCGTCAACTACACTCTAAGACTCCAGGTCACCCAGAGTACGGTTACGCACCAGGTATCGAGACAACAACAGGTCCTCTAGGTCAAGGTATCACTAACGCTGTAGGTATGGCGCTAGCTGAGAAGACTCTAGCAGCACAATTCAACAAAGAAGGCCACGACATCGTTGACCACTTCACTTATGCATTCATGGGTGACGGCTGTCTGATGGAAGGTATCTCTCACGAAGCATGTTCTCTAGCAGGTACGCTAGGTCTTGGTAAGCTAATCGCGTTCTGGGATGACAACGGTATCTCAATCGATGGTCACGTTGAAGGTTGGTTCTCTGACGATACACCTAAGCGTTTTGAAGCGTACGGTTGGCACGTAATTCCAGCGGTGGACGGTCACGATGCTGAAGCGATCAACGCAGCGATCGAAGCAGCTAAAGCCGACCCTCGCCCTACCCTGATCTGTACTAAAACTATCATCGGTTTTGGTTCACCAAACAAGTCTGGTTCACACGACTGTCACGGTGCACCACTAGGCGCTGAAGAAATTGCAGCTACACGTAAAGAGTTAGGTTGGGAGCACGGTCCTTTTGAAATTCCGCAAGATGTCTACGCGCAGTGGGACGCGAAAGAAGCAGGCGCAGCTAAGGAAGCAGCGTGGAACGAGAAACTTGCAGCTTATGAAGCAGCATATCCAGAGCTTGCAGCAGAATTCAAACGCCGCGTAAACGGTGAGCTACCAGCACAGTGGGAAGAGAAAGCAAGCGCAATCATTGCTGACCTTCAAGCTAACCCAGCAAACATCGCATCACGTAAAGCGTCTCAAAATGCTCTTGAAGCGTTCGGTGCTATGCTACCAGAATTCCTAGGCGGCTCTGCTGACCTTGCACCATCTAACCTAACCATGTGGTCTGGCTCTAAGTCAGTATCTGCTGAAGATGCAGCGGGTAACTACATCCATTACGGTGTACGTGAATTCGGTATGACCGCTATCATGAACGGTATTGCACTACACGGTGGTTTCGTACCATACGGTGCAACTTTCCTAATGTTCATGGAATACGCACGCAACGCAATGCGCATGGCTGCTCTGATGAAAGTTCAGAACATCCAAGTTTACACGCACGACTCTATCGGTCTTGGCGAAGATGGTCCAACTCACCAGCCTGTTGAGCAAATGGCGTCTCTACGTCTAACACCAAACATGAGTACATGGCGTCCATGTGACCAAGTTGAGTCAGCTGTTGCTTGGAAACTGGCAATTGAGCGCAAAGATGGCCCTACATCTCTTATCTTCTCTCGTCAGAACCTTGCACAGCAAGAGCGTGATGCTGAGCAAGTAGCTAACATCGCTAAGGGTGGTTACATCCTGAAAGATTGTGAAGGTAAGCCAGAGCTTATCTTTATCGCAACAGGTTCTGAAGTTGAGCTAGCGGTTAACGCTGCTGCTGAACTAACAGCTGAAGGTAAGAAAGTACGCGTTGTTTCTATGCCAGCAACTGACGCATTCGATAAGCAAGACGCTGCTTACCGTGAAGCAGTCCTGCCATCAGACGTAACTGCACGTATCGCTGTAGAAGCTGGCATTGCTGACTTCTGGTACAAGTACGTTGGCTTTGGTGGCAAGATCATCGGTATGACAACGTTCGGTGAATCTGCTCCAGCAGGCGAACTGTTCAAGATGTTCGGTTTCACAACTGAAAACGTGGTGAACACAGCGAAAGAGCTTCTCGCTTAAACGTTGAAACATGCATAAAACAAAAAGCCACTTACTAAGTAAGTGGCTTTTTTATATTTCATTAAACATATTTTCAGTAAACAACGATATAAAACGACATTAATGTTAATTAACCGCCAGCGAGTTTAACTGTAAATCCTTTCTTCTCGAGCAACGCTTTAATTTTATCTCTGGCGTCACCTTGGATCTCGATAGTCCCATCTTTGACAGAACCTCCGCAGCCACACACCTTTTTCAATTCAGCTGCTAAAAGTTTCAGTGGTGCATCGTCCATATCTAAACCTGATATGATACATACCCCCTTGCCTTTACGTCCCTTAGTTTGGCGTTGAATTCTCACAACACCATCACCTTTAGGGCGTGAAACTTTTTCTTCTTCCGGTTTAATACGGCCAATTTCAGTTGAATATACGAGCGTCATGACAATTACTTCTTAGGTTGCTGGGCTGCTTTTTTCTGAGCCAGCAAGTATGCCTCGATATGTTTCTGAATTGCAAGTTTTCCGCCTTTAAGCAGACGACCATTAAAGAAGCAATACCAGGCGTTCGCCTCGCCAGTGTCATTCTTAAGGGTGAATCCAGCAAAGGATTCTTGAGCCGGTTGTCCACTTTGCTCACGCTTTGCTGCTAAAGAACTAAACTCTTTTGGGTCTATGATCGTTGCCGTATCACAAAACCAATCGATACTCTTCTTTACCGCAGCCATACTTCCTGTTAGCACGTGATTTTTTATTTGGACTTGCCAAGTGTCTGTGGTGTTACCAGCAGTTTTGAGGTTAAAACCTCTATAAGTTGCGACAGCCATAAAAATAATAATCAATGTAAGCAATTATTTCTTAATAATAATTGTATATCGGTCGTAATCAAGTAAATTAGTAATATTACTTTCTGTTATAGTGCGTATAAATGACTAAAAGTGTTTCCGCAGTCACAGATCAAGAGACCCTAAAACAAGCGCTTACATATTTTCGCCTACCTGTCACTCGTGAACAATTCGTCCAACTAGTCGGTAATCACTACTCTGACAACTCTATTCTTGCATTAACAAAAGATTGGAATTTATTTCTTAACTTTTGTTCGATCAATATGGTCATGCCTCTACCCGCTTCAGCAACAGCGGTAAGACTTTTTATAGAGCGACAAAGTGAACAAAGAAAATATGCGACACTCAGGCGTTACAATGTAACCATTAGTGTCGTTCATCGAGTATTCAACTTAGCTGATCCAACTGCAACAGCAACCGTGCAAAAATCACTCGCTCAACTACGTGTTAAGAAATCGGGTGATGCGAGACCAACAACGGCTTTTGAACGATCTCATCTGGTTAAGCTGCAGTCGTTGCTATCGTCATCGACTAAACTCACTGATATTCGTAATTTAGCATTATACTTTGTTATGTTTGAATGTGCTCTCAAGCGTTCAGAACTCAAAAATTTGAAAAGACAAAACGCAGTACTCTTGAACGGTCGATATGTCATTCACGTAAAAGAACAACAGTATGCCCTTTCGAAGGACGCAAGTACTCACCTTAGTAAGTGGTTGTCTCATCGTATAGCTAAAACTTCCCCTTTGTTTTCTGCAATCGACAAACACGGGAATATCAATAAACAACCGCTTAATGATTCTTCAATTTATCGAATCCTAAATTCAGCTAGCAAAAAGCTAAATTTGGATGTTTCTTTTTCAGGTCAGTCGCTAAGAGTTGGAGCGGTGAGAGAATTGTCTAAGCAAGGAAAGAAAGTTGCTGACATTCAAAAGCATGGTCGTTGGCTCAGCCCCGTTATGCCCTATCAATATTTAGGTGACAAAACACGATCAGAGGCTGAGATGGTCAAATACAAACGTTTTAAGGCATGGGATTAGAAAGCTTCGTTAACACAACTTGCTAGAAACTCACTAAACTTATGGCCATTATGCTCTAACATTTGTGGGAACATGGATATCGGTGTCATTCCAGGGAATGTATTTACTTCGTTTAAGTAAATATCACCATCCACTGTTAGAAAGAAATCTATACGAGATAAGTGTCGTAACTTCATTTGTTCAAACACTCTTCTAGAATAATTTTGGATTAAGTCGATCTGCGTTTCTGTTAAGCCTTTTGCTTCAACATCAGTTTCTGAATGGCTGTCTGAGCTGTACTTCTCTTCGTACGTATAAAATTGGTCTTCAGGTGCAATCACTTCACCAGGTTTACTGATGTGGAGCTCACCGTTGATTTCATATGCCGCGACTTCTAACTCTCTTGGCTTTACCGCTTTCTCCACAAGCACTTGGTCTGAATAGCCAAACGCAGCGTTAACAGCCTGTTCTAACTCGCTTTCGTCAGTTACTTTGTAACATCCAACCGAAGAACCTTGGCATGCTGCTTTAACAAAAACATGTCCCCATTTTCGCATCGCACTTTTAGTCAATTCATGTGCATCTGATGTGTTTTGGGATAGGAAAACGTAGGGTGTATTCGGAATACCAATTGCGTCGTACCATAATTTTGACGTGATTTTGTTAAAGCTATTGGTACTTGCTTCCGCGCCACAACCTAAATAAGGAATTCCGGCTAACTCAAGCATTGATTGAATGTCACCAGTTTCACCTGGGAAACCATGGATACAAGGAACAACAAAGTCAATTTTTATACTGGAGTCATTCGTATTTAATGTTGCGGTATTTGTGTCTAAATAAACCAGTTCGTTGGACTCAGTAAACCAGCCATCTTTTTTCATTTCAACGCGAACAACATTAAAATCAGGCGTTAATTGCAGCTGAGATTGAATAAAGTTAGCCGAAACCAATGAAACCTCGTGTTCGGATGAACCTCCGCCACAAAGTAATAAAATTGTCTTGTTAGTCATTTAAGAAATCTTTCCGTGATAAACAGATAGAAACAGTTGAGGTATGATAATCAATTCAACAGAAAGTTACACGGTTTTACCCGCTTTAACGAAGAAAATCAGACTTAACTGATGATTTGTTGGACATAAAAAAAGGGGCTAGTGCCCCTTTTCAAATTAATTGAGTTTATTCAGAGTTGGATACTCTGAATTCTTGATGGAATCAATACTCTTCACAAAAGGTTTCAGGCCTCTAAACTCCGAAGGTAGTTGTGCGATTGCCTTCTTAGCTTCTGCTCGAGTTGCATAATCGCCATAAAGAACGGTATACCACTTAGTGCCGTTAACAAGTTTGTAGTTTTCCCAAATTGGTTGTCCGTCACGAGGAAGTTTTCGAGCAAACTGATCAACTTTGACTTGAGTACCAACCGCCACAACTTGAATAGTAAATCCAAAACGTGGGTTCATTGCTTTTTGCTTTGCGGTCGGTGGCGTAATAGCCACCGCAGGCTTAGCTTGTGGTTGGATCTTAACAACCTGCTTTTCGTGAGTTGGAGAAAGTTTAACTACATTGATATCTACATTATCTTCGGTAATACCGTTTGTCATTCCATCCTGAGAAACGACCGGCTCTTGAACCGTAGCAACTGTATATTCTTCCTTATAACTTTCCGTAGTAACATCAGTGATGTATTCGTCAGAGACACAAGCCGATAGCAAAACTGATAAACCAACAATTGCAATTTTTTTCATGAATTATTCAAATGCCTTAAGTAGAAATTACTGTAAATCATGCCGTTAGAGTGACTTAGAATCAAGCCAACTACGTAATTATATACCATTACACTGTGACCTATTACACAAACTAAGAGCCCGATGCAAATACGGCTGCAAAGCATACTGGTGAATCACAGCAATATTATATGAAGTTCATTAAACTATATGCTATCTGCATCATTGGAAAAGATAAATGAGCAACCTCAAGCATTTTTTAAAACCTAGTTCAGTCGCGGTAATTGGAGCATCCACACAAGCTTTCAGAGCTGGGCATATTGTAATGAAAAACTTATTACAAGGTGGTTTTGACGGAGCCATCATGCCTGTGTCGCCAAAGTATCCTTCTGTCTGTGGTGTACTTGCTTACCCGGATATCAAATCCCTCCCAGTTATTCCAGACATTGCCATATTATGTACTCACGCGTCGCGTAACGAGGAAATATTTAAAGAGCTGGCAGAAAAAAAAGTAAAATCCGCGATTGTTTTATCTGCTGATATGCACCTTGCGAATGATGAAGGAGAAAGCATACAACAAGCTTGCCTATCTATTGCTAAGTCCGCGGGTATCCGTCTTCTTGGTCCCAATAGTTTAGGCTTGATCCTTCCTTGGCTTAATTTTAATGCTTCTTTCTCTCCGGTAACTGCTCAAAAAGGAAACATCGCATTCATTTCTCAATCAGCGGCTGTTTGCACCACAATTTTGGATTGGGCTAATGATAAAAATATCGGATTCTCCGCCTTCATATCCCTAGGTAATGCACTTGATATTGATTTTGCAGACTTACTCGACTGCTTGAGTACAGATAGTCATACTGATGCCATACTTCTCTACGTTGATACGATCAAAGATGCCAGACGTTTTATGTCTGCTGCGCGGGCTGCATCTCGAAATCGAAGAATTCTCGTCTTAAAAGGTGGCAGAACGGTTGCAGGTAGGAAAGCAGCGCAAGCACATACTGGCGGTGACGATACATTAGATATTATTTACGACTCAGCCATTCGACGAACCGGAATGTTGCGTGTAAATAACTCACACGAGCTGTTTGCCGCTGTCGAAACACTCACACACTCAGTTCCTTTACGTGGAGAAAGGCTTGCTGTGATCACCAACGGTGGAGGCCCTGCAATAATGGCGGTAGACACCTTATTAGAACGTGGAGGAAAGCTTGCTGAGATCGATGATACATTATGCTCCACTTTAGATTCGATTCTTCCGCCAAGTTGGAGCCGTAACAACCCTATTGATATGGTTGGTGATGCTGACCACGTTCGTTATATCAACACACTTAATGCACTAATGGATAGCGATTGTGCAGATGCGATACTGATCATGCACAGTCCTTCAGCCGTCGCAGAATCAGAAAAAACAGCCAAAGAGATTGTTGCAGCGATAAAGGCCCACCCAAGGCATAAGCGATTCAACATTCTAACCAATTGGTCTGGTGAACTAACGGCTAAGCCAGCAAGATTGATTTTCACACAAGCAGGCATTCCAACGTATCGAACCCCCGAAAGTGCTGTTGTTGCATTCATGCACTTGGTGGAATACAGACGAAATCAAAAACAATTGATGGAAACCCCAACTACCGCCGAGCCAGTGCATGTTAACGAGTTGGAAACAGCCAAAAAATGGATTCAAGACAAGTTACTGGATAAAAACACAGTAACGCTAGATACACACCAAATTGGTCACTTTTTAAAACACTTCAATTTCAATGTACTTCCCACATGGATCGCGTCAGACTCTAGTGAAGCAGTACATGTCGCGGAACAAATTGGTTATCCAGTCGCAGTAAAGCTACGTTCACCAGACATTGCGCATAAGTCAGATGTTCAAGGTGTCATGTTGAACCTACGCAACAGTCTTGAAGTCGCTAGTGCATCTCAAGCTATTTTAGATCGAGTCCAACTCTCCTATCCTTCTGCAAATGTTCATGGTTTGTTAGTGCAAGGTATGGCCAAACTTGCTGGCGGAGAAGAAATAAGAGTTAAAGTTAAAAACGATAAAACATTCGGGCCCGTCATTTTGCTCGGACAAGGAGGCTCTGAATGGGATGAAAGCATTGACGCGGCATCAGCATTACCTCCTTTAAATATGGCTCTCGCCCGTTACTTAGTTGTGCGCGCCATTAAAAGTGGCAAGATCCGTCCACAAAAACTGCCAGAACCGATGGATATTTCGGGTTTGTCGGAATTCCTAGTCCGAGTGTCTCAAATGGTGGTTGATTGTCCTGAAGTTCATGAGCTGGATATACATCCAGTGTTATCAAGTGGCAAAGAATTTATCATTTTAGATGCAGACTTAACGTTAACAACATATCAAGGCGATGCCCAAGAGCGGCTTGCGATTCGGCCTTATCCAGTAGAACACGAACAACAAGTTATTCTACGTGATAATACTTCTGTCTTACTTCGCCCCATTCTTCCTGAAGATGAACCATTACACGCAGAGTTTATTCACAACGTTTCTAAGGAAGATTTATACAAACGCTTTTTCACTGACGTCGGTGAATTTAATCATGAAGCATTGGCAAATTTGACACAAATTGATTATGACCGGGAAATGGCTTTTGTTGCCGTTTCCAACCAAGACGGTCACCCTGCTATTATTGGCGTTGCTCGCGCATTGATAAACCCAGAAAATACAGATGCAGAGTTCGCTATACTCATCCGTTCAGATCTAAAAGGGAACGGCCTTGGGCGAGTCCTAATGGAAAAAATCATTGATTACTGCAGGTCAAAAGGAACAGTGCAAATGTCTGGCATGACCATGCCTAATAACCGAGGCATGCTTACTTTGGCTCAGAAGATGGGGTTTCAGCTCGATATCCAATTCGAAGATGGCGTAGCAGATATGGTGCTACCACTTCAAATTTAAAAAGTGGCTCAAATGAGCCACTTTCTTAGGTTCTATAAATAGTGACTACTTGAGTTTCCAGTGTTTTTTAAGATACTGAATACACCAAGATTTAGCCTCACCAATTTTGTTTCGCTTCCACGCTAAAATAATCTCAACATGTTGAGGTTCTGTTCCAGCAATTAGACGAAGTTTTCCTTCTTGGATCAATGGGTCAGCAATCTGCTTAGGCAACGTTCCTATACCTAGCCCACCAATTAAAGCCTCTAATTTAGCGTGAAAGTTAGTTACCGTTAGACGCGGCTGCTTCTGGAGGATATTGACGCTTAAAGCGGGTTGATCTCGCGCAGTGTCTGCAATCGCAATTACGCGGTATTTTTCTCTGGCTTCAGTATTAAATTCACCTTTGCGATTGTGGATATAGTGATCTGTGGAAGCGACCCATACCATCGACATCTTCCCTATCACTTCTGTTTTTACATCGATTGGCAATGATTCAATTCGAGGACACACCAAAAGATCAGCTCGTCCATCCTCCAAAGCTTCCCAACACCCTGCTAATATTTCTTCCTGTAATCGGATACGAGTGGAGCTTACACTGCCCATTTCATTAACTAGAGGAAAGAAATTGTCTACAGGTATGATGCCATCAAAGGCGATGGTTAAATCCAACTCCCATCCATTGGCTAACACACTCGCATCATTAACAAGTTTCTCAGTTGCACCAAGTATTGCCCGTCCCCGTTCTAGGATCAGCTGACCTGCATCTGTTAATACGGCTTTGTGTCCAGAGCGATCGAAGATTGTAATATCTAAATCTTGTTCAAGCTTTTGGATTTGATAACTGAGTGAAGACGGCGCTCTATCCAGTTCAGCTGCTGCGGCTGCAAAGCTACCTCTTCTATCGATGGAGTCCAGAATATAAAGTGCCTCGAGCGTAATTGGGCTTTGCAAAACAACATCCTTTTATTTTTATCTCTTGTTTCAGTAGTAATAACATAGATTTGTAGCTAGGAATACAAAAAGGCCAGACCAAGTCTGACCTTTTGTTTAGAGCGTGATTTAAACTTTAAATTGCCCTAATAGCTGCCGGATCTGCATACCGATACTTGTCAAATGTTCCGCAGAAACCGTCGTCTCTTCAGATTGAACCAAGGTTTTCTCTGAAATATCTGACATATTATTCACATTCACACTAACCTCGTCAGCCGCTGTTGCTTGTTGACTTGCTGCTGTAGAAATTAGACCAATTGAGTCATTGATTTGCTCTACAAAATTAGCAATAGATGTCAATGATTGCTCTGCTGAATGTACTTGTTCAGCTGTGGTCTCAGTATTATTTCGACTCTTAACCATTGCTTGACTCGCCGATTCGGATCGCTGTTGCAAACTCACAATAATATTTTGAATTTCTTCAGTGGACTCTTGAGTCCTTGAGGCTAAAGAACGAACTTCATCAGCAACAACCGCGAAACCACGACCTTGTTCACCAGCTCGCGCAGCCTCAATAGCGGCATTCAAAGCAAGTAAATTTGTCTGTTCAGCGATACTTCGAATCACATCTAATACTGTACCGATTTGTTCACTGTCTGATCGAACTTGTTCAACCGTCTCACTTGCTTCATTGATTTGTTGGGTTAAATTCTGCATTGACTGTGTGGCTTCTAAAACAACCGTTGTCCCTTGAGTCGTGCTATCAGATGTGGAGCGAGAAAGCTCAGCCGCCTGTTGCGCACTACCACTAACCTCTTGCGCACTCGCTGACATTTGGGTCATAGCAGAAGCTGCAATATGAGCCTGAGATTGTTGTTCTCGCACTTCTGTTTGTGTATTGGTCGCTTTGGATGTGAGCTCTTGAGCAGAGTGAAGCATGCTCTCCGATGCTTGATTGAGCTTTTCAATCGTTCCTTGAAGCTTGTCAGCAAAAGTATTGTAGTTTTGAGCCAGCATCGCGAGTTCGTCACTACCGGCGACAGGAATTCGGATAGTAAGGTCGCCTTCCCCTTCAGCAATATCTTTTAATACTGCATTAGTACTCGTGAGCTTACTAACAATCGCTTTTGTTACCACCATCGATAAAATAATGCCAAAGATGACCGCCGCTCCGGCAATCGTCATGAGCATAGAAGAGGCTTGCTCAGTATTTGCCTCTGCATGCTGAGCTGCTTCTTCCATAGAGGCTGAAATTGAAGCACGCAGATCAGCAATTAACTGTGCGGTTTCCGGACCGATTGTATCGAGAATCTTAATCCCTGCGTTTCGGTCATAAATCATTTGAGAGACACTATTAGCGGCAAGCTCATACTGGTTTAGCAGTTGACTCGATTCTTCTGTAAGCTTTCTACGGGTTGGGTTTTCTAGTGTCGCCAGCAATTCGGAGATCTCTGCTTTTGAATCGTTAAACTCTTTATTAAATCGTTCAACTTGTGCTGGCTGATTTTCAACTAAGAACTTCGATACGTATAAACGTGCTAATAACATCGAACGCAAAGCTCTCCCAGCATGATATGCAGCAATAACGTCGCCATCTTTTTTGGCAGATTGCATTACCTGCGTTAAACGCTTTTCTATCTGTGGACCATTGATATTAAGCGTTCCGTTTACCAACTCGTTTCTTGTATTCATGTTCGCCACAACAACATTCATGAACGTATCCAAGTAGGTCGATTTTTTTGCGCTAATGGTTTCGAGTAATTTCACGCGTGACGGGTTTTGGATATTGTCGAATGCAGCGTTCATATCCTTCGTCCAGTGATCGGATTGCGCCTGAAATTTATCTACAAACTTTGAATCACCCGTTTTGATAAAGTTCTTAACGGTCAATCTTAAACCGTAAACACTGTCAGTTAGCTCCGCCGCCAGTTCAGTATCTGGTGCTAAATCGAATGAAATTTTGTTCATGTCATCTGATAAGCTATAGAGTAACCGTGAGCTCAGTACTGTTATCACAATTAAGATAATGATCAACACGGCAGGAGATATCGACAGCTTCTTCGAAACAGAAATATTGTCCAGCTTCATAAACTAAGTCCCTATTAATGAGGATTTTATTACTCAACCTAATACTTAAGTTAGCAAACAAGTCTATAAATGAAAGAAAATATCGGCAAATTATGTAGAGGTGTGGACAGGAACAGATACAACAAAAAAGGCCAAACATGAAGTTTGACCTTTATCTCAGCATAGTTAGCTAATTTCAAATTATATTCATCAAAAATGTTTGTAAAAAGAACGAAATGAATATTATTTTGAGTTCGCCATCTCTTTTTTAACCATTACTGCTGCTGCAACAATAAAAGCGATGATGAGTGCTAGCTCCATCAAAGTACCCCTAACCAAAAAGTGACCATTTAATAACCGCTTGTGATTCTAACATCATTACAAAAAGTTGATAGCTTTTAACGGAATTTTTACGATTTTTATGGACTCAGATCAAAAACGCGTTGCTGGTGCCCATTTTCAACAATTAAAGTAAAATATCAAACGACGTAAGTTGTTAAAATTTTATGCGGTACTTAGCCTCATTTCATTGTTACTTTGCCACCGATAATTTTGTATGCAGGTGTACCTCTTATCATTATTTCACGTGCAAATTCCCCTTTACATTTGGGGCAAATACAAGGACTAGCTGTGTAGTTTTCAACAATTCTTTCGATAAAGCACTTAACCAATGCGCCTTTCCCAGCTTTTCGATACTTAAAAAGCTGAGTTCTACACTTAGCGCAATAGATATCAACCGTTTTCAATGGGGCTTTTTTACGAGGTTTAGCCATTAGTATCAACGTCCATTATCGGCTTAACCCAAACTTTACTGAAATCAAACCAACCGAGAGCATTGCATTTCGCATTTTGAAGTGAGCCACACTGATCCTTGTTAACTCCAAGCCAACAATGAAACATTGGAATAAGTTGCATCTTATCAACCAGTGATTTACCCAACTCTTTTGCAGGAAATGCCATATTTTCTGTCGCTCGCCAATCTTCTACAACCTTGGTCCAATACTGAAAATCGTCATCCTGACTTAATCTTTCGATGTCGCTATAGTTCATCAACCACCCAGCAACAGCATCCTCTCGATTGTTTGCAATTCCCATAGGTTTTAACCAGATATCAATGTCACTAGGGTTATCGATTCCCGACTCATATTGGATGAGCTCAACGTCTAAACCGTCGCTTTTAAGAAGTTTCTCAATTATTGCCGCTATCGTTGGAAACATAGGATGAAGGCGCTGAAATGCTACCCTTACTGTTCTATAAGCAGGTACTGAAGCCGTGTATCGTCCGGCTTTCTGATGATACCAACCCGGTTTTAGGCCATAGGCTGGTAATAGGCCAAAATCTACAATCTTCTGTTTTGGAATATAACTAGCCAAATCTAACGCATTGAGTTTATGGGTAAAATAACGAGCCCATTCATCAGAAGTGGCCAATCCTGTTTTTCGGTTAAGTAACAAATATGTACAACCGGGATCGAGCTCAACATCATCCCTGTATGCTAAGTTTTCAGGCTTGATTGGATTTGACAAACTCGGAAAGATAATTGAAGAGTGTGTTTCATCGATCACCCAAACTTCCACTTGATCGATTAGTGGTCTAAAACCAAAATATCCATCAAAAGCTTGCAATATCAGCTTTTGCTCATCATTTTGAACAACCTTATAAGGCCCTGTTCCAATCGGGAACAGATCAAAGCCCTCTTCCATCTCAGAAGAAGGAGGAAGAATTTTTGCACTTGATTCAGTTAAAAATAAAGGAAGTTGGTGGTCAGAGCGAGTCAGATAAATATCGACAACTAAAGAGCTGGGAGATACGACACGTTCGATATGTTGAAATAGTTTTTGCTCTTTCAGACGCTCGATGTTTTCGACGATAATGTCCATCGTCAATAAATCACCATTATGAAAACGTACACTAGGCCGAATATAAAAACGCCAGTGCGTTGTTGATATCATCTCCCACGTATGAGCAAGATCACCATCGACACACTCATTTTCATCAAGCTTGGTTAATCCACTGAAAATCTGCCTAAGAATATGTTGTTCTGAGCGACGTACAGGTTTTAAAGGATTTAACATCGACAGTGGACGATAATATGGCAAACGTATCACTTGATGTCCGGACTGATTCTGTACCCCTAAGAAGTTCTCAACAACTTGGGCCAGTTTCGCTACATCATTATCAAGGACTTTTAATGCTTGTCCAATCTTCCCTTCTTCAAGATATCGACGTGCTAGATTATCACTAACGTCAGTCCGACTTCTTTTGAAATTGAGCTGAGAGAGCTTTCCTCGACCAGGAGCTGGATGCCATTCGATCCATCCCTCTTCTTCCATTTTGTTCAACACGATTCGTGCGTTACGGCGCGTACAAAAAAGCAGCTCTGTTATTTCATCAAGCTGCACATCACTATCTTTTCCATTGTAATGTTCAAATAGTGTCTCGAATTGAACTCTAAGGCGGGGGCTGCTCATAAAGGAGGAAACTCAAAAAATCATAGTTAGATCTAAGTTTCCTTATTTAAGAGCGAAGTGCAAGTTATTTTAAGTAATGATTTCACACCCGAGCTCTTGTGCAATAACAGCTAATTGTTGTTCATTGTCTAGCTTTATCGACCACTTAGCATCAGAAGAGTTGACAGCAATGACATTAGCCCCTCTACCGATAATCTGAACAAGCTCAGATTGGGCTTGCATTGTGATCATATGATCACCACTTAGTCTAATGACAATTTCATGAGCATTAACGATGATTTTTCCGCTTTTAAAATCTAAAACCATAACTTATCCAATTTAAATAGGAGAAACAGCTCGTTTTCTTGATTGTTTAACCGCTATCGTTAGCCTACTAGTGCAAACCAAGCGCTCTCGCTCATCTGTGACATTAATTTGCCAAACTTGAGTTGAAATACCAAGATGAATCGGCGTTGCTTTTCCGATAACTGTTCCTTCACGCATTGCACGCACATGGTTTGCGTTAATATCTAAACCAACACAATAGCAATCTGTATCAACACTGAAGTTGGCAGCGACTGAACCTAACGTTTCTGCCAATACAACGGAAGCGCCACCATGCAACATGCCTAAAGGTTGGTGAGTAAAGTGACAAACAGGCATTGTCGCACAAATGTAATCATCGCCAACTTCGGTATAAACAATACCAAGGTGATCAATTAAAGTATTTTTGGACGTTTCATTTAGAATGTCTAGATTAATTGTGCGTTTCCAAATCGTCATCTATCGCTTCCACTATAAACTTGTTGTAACGTAATGTTATGATTACATAAATTGCACGAAAAACGGAGGTTTCTATGCGCAATCGCTTAACTCTGAGTGTTCTAACCGCATCATTTGTTCTTTCTGCATGCACTTCGTCCCCTACAGGTCGGAATCAACTGCTTTTATTCTCAGATCAAGATATGGGGCAACTTGGCGCACAATCTTTTGAACAAATGAAACAGTCACAGCCTATCAGCAAAGATGCGAAAACCAACGCTTATGTGCAATGTGTTGCGAATAACGTCACTAAACACCTGCCAAATCAATACAATCCAGCCAATTGGGAAGTTGTCGTTTTTGATAGCGCTCAAGTCAACGCTTTTGCATTACCTGGTGGTAAAATTGGTGTTTATACTGGCCTGCTTAAAGTGGCAGAAAACCAGGATCAACTCGCTACAGTCATTGGCCATGAAATAGCACACGTGCTTGCTGACCATAGCAATGAAAGGCTATCTCAGTCTCAGCTCGCAAATACCGGGTTACAAATTACAAGTATCGCGTTAGGTAGCTCAGAGTATGCAACTTATCATAACACCGCTATGGCTGCGCTAGGGTTAGGAGTTCAATATGGCATTCTTATGCCTTATGGGCGCGAGCAAGAATCTGAAGCTGATATTTTTGGCCTAGATTTGATGGCAAAAGCAGGTTTTGACCCTAAACAAAGTATCAATCTATGGCAAAACATGGCGAAAGCTTCTGGTGGACATCAACCTCTTGAGCTGTTATCAACCCACCCTTCACACCAAACACGTATTCAGGATTTAACTGATACGATCAATTCTTTGCCAAATTATCAAACCGCTAGGCCCAACTGCTCATAACCTATGTGAGAACAACCAAATAAAAAGCCTAGTTGTACGACAACTAGGCTTTTGGTTAAGTAGAAATGGTTAGATTTCCATTAGTTACACGTCATGCTGAAATGCTGACTGACCTTCACTCAACTGATTCAGGCTCAACTTCTTCTGTGCATAAAGGTAAAACTTGTTTTACGTAGCTACCTGGAGCTGGCCCAAGAACCGGGAAATCTTCATTCCCTTGGGTAAATGGTTCTACTTGTTCATCAGGATTAAAGCTCATTAACCATCGGTGCCAATGTGGCCACCAAGAGCCTTCAACATGTTTTGCATTGTTAAACCATTCATCAGCAGTGTCGTCCAAATTATCATTTGTCCAGAAACCATATTTGTTTTTAGATGGATGATTTACGATGCCTGCAATGTGTCCTGATTCGCCAAGAACGAAGGTTTTATTACCACCAACCTTGAGAGCACCTCTATAAGTCCCTTGCCATAAAGCAATATGGTCTTCTTTCGTTGATACAAAATAACTTGGAATTTTTATCTTATTCAGATCAATCCATACGCCACCAATCTTGACACCTTTATCCTGTATCAATTTGTTTTCTAAATACAGACTACGTAACAGGAAATTATGGCAAGCAGCAGAAACATTTGTACTATCGCTATTCCAATACAGCAGGTCGAAGTCAACTGGACTGTTACCTTTTAAGTAATTATCAACGTAATAATTCCAGTAAAGGCTGTTTTCTCTCAGTAAACTAAAAGTCACACTAAGAGAACGACCATCCATATACCCTTTTGCATTATTTTGTAACTCTAATGCACTGATGATGGTGTCATTAATATAGGCACCAACTTCTCCGGGTTGCTCAAAATCCAATAATGTGGTGAAGAATGTCGCGCTCTTAATTCGCTTTTTCATGCGTTTCGCTGCGTAATACGCGACTGTAGCCGCTAACACTGTTCCACCGATACAATAACCAGCAGCATTGATTTGATCTTGGCCAGTTATGCTTTCGATCGCCCCAACAGCTTTTGCTACACCCTCAGTAACATAGTCGCCAAACTCGACATTAGATTGCTCTTTTCCTGGGTTTCTCCAAGACATCATGAATACTGAGTGCCCTTGATCGAGTAGCCATCTCACCATGGAGTTTTTCTGTCGTAAATCAAGGATATAGTATTTGTTAATAAATGGCGGAACGATTAAAAGTGGTACTGCGTTTACTTTTTTCTTCGTTGGATGGTATTGGATAAGTTCAAATAATTCGTTCTCGAATACAACGTCACCTTTCGTATTAGCGATATCTAAACCAACTCGAAACGCGTTATTATTCGTCATACGAATTTTCAGAATATCTGCACTTTCTTCTGCATCTTTTTTTAGTTGCTCTAGTCCAGCTAACAAATTTTCACCATTTTTCTCGATGGTTAGCTTCATTAGTTCAGGATTAGTTGCAATAAAATTGCTAGGTGAAAGTGCATTGATGGCTTGACGAGAAAAAAAAGTAATTCGTTCCTTTGTTTTCTCGTCTAGTCCTTCGATACTATCAATTGTATCGAGATAAGTTTTACTAAATAGTAAATAAGACTGCTTGATGAAGTTATAGAAAGCTTCAGACTGCCAAGCTTCATCAGAAAAACGTTTATCGCCCTTTTCAGCACTGACTACACTGTCTTTACTGTTAGTAAGAGCAACGTTTTGCCAAATTTGTAGCTGTTGTTGCCACCATTCTGTCTGAATCTTTAACAACGAAGACGGCTGATTTGCTGCTTTTTCAAATAGTTTGGCCGTGTCTTCCAAGTTCACTTCTTGCATGGCCTTATTTAAAGGGGAATTTACGGATGCCCTGCCGAGTTCAAAGTCTTCCCACCATTGTTGATTGGTTTCTTGGAGCTTAACAAGGTAATCCGAAAAGAAGTGTTGAAACATTTTGCTACTCCTTTATTCGGAAAAAAAGCCGCCTTATAAGGCGGCATAATAGTCAGTGTTACGCAGGAGTCACTGTCTTAAGGTTTTCCGAAGTTAATTGTTCGACATCTTCTTTGAACTCTTTCGCAATTGATTGCAGTTTATTGCTGTCATCCATCATTTGCTGAGAAAGCTTTGTTAGAACATTGAGCTGTTGACTGTTAAAAGCAGTTAGTGAAGTAATATCTTTGATATCACCAGCAGCTTTCATTTGAGTAAGCCCCATTTCACTATAAGTACGAATTGCATTCAGCTGAAGTTCCGTTAGAACTTCTACGTTTTTAGTAACAAGCTTATTAAACTTTACGTAAGGTTCCATGTTCTTTTCAGTTTGATCCGTGAATGTTTTAAAAAAGTCCGTGTACATAACAAGTTCTCCTAGTTGGGATTTTTAAATTTGATTAATTTAGTGACTTAATAACAACCGCTGTGCCCATACCACCACCAACACAAAGTGATGCCACGCCATAACGACCTTTAGAGTGAATGAGTTCATGTATTAGACTAACGAGAATACGGTTTCCAGATGCACCTAAGGGATGCCCAAGTGCAATAGCTCCACCATTTACATTTGCTTTTGCTAATATCGAGGATGCTGATATTTTGTGTTCTTTCGCTAATGAATGAACTACCCCTAACGCCTGTGCTGCAAATGCTTCGTTTAACTCGAAGGTATCAACGTCTTCTATCGCTAAGTTTGCTTTCTCCAGCGCTTTACCAACAGCTTCAACTGGTCCAAGCCCCATAACTTCGGGCTCAAGTCCTGTTTGTGCATAACTAGTAATTTCTGCAATAGGAGTTAGGCCGTAGCTATTCACAGCAGCTTCGCTTGCTACGATAACAACACTTGCGCCGTCATTAATGCCTGATGCATTACCTGCTGTTACGCTTCCTTCACGGTCGAAAGCTGGTCTTAGTTTTTGCAGTCCTTCAATAGTGGCATCTGCTTTCGGGTATTCGTCAGTATCGAATAAGAAAGTTTTACGGCGTTGCTTAACCTCTACCGGCACAATTTCATCAACAAACTTTCCAGCTTGAATTGCTGCGACAGCTTTTTGTTGGCTAGAAAGCGCGTATTCATCTTGTTGCTCGCGACTAATACCAACTTTTTTGGCGACGTTTTCAGCAGTAACGCCCATGTGATACTGATTGAAAACATCTGTTAAACCATCATTGATTAATAGATCAGTTAGCGTCATGTTGCCCATTTTCTGCCCATCACGAATATTCGAAGGCACGATAAAAGGTATTTGAGACATGACTTCTACACCAGCTGCAACGACTACTTGTGCATCGCCTGCTTTTATGTGTGAAGCAGCATCCATAACGGTTTTCATTCCACTGCCACAGACCATATTTAAAGTGTAAGCCGGAACGGACTCAGGAATGCCTGCAAGTAAAGCTGCTTGACGACCAATATTCATTCCCTGACCAGCAGAGACAACATTGCCAACAATGACTTCATCTATAAATTGAGGTTTCAGGTTTGCCTTAGACAAGGTCGACTTAATAACTTCAGCAGCAAGTTTCCCTGCTGAAATATCTTTTAAGCTCCCACCAAATGCACCCACAGGGCTACGGTGCGCTGCAACAATAAATACTTTTTCCATGTCCAACATCCTTGTTAGTGCATGTGTAAGCCGCCGTTAACCGACAGCGTTTCACCAGTAATGTAAGATCCCGACTCACTTACTAAAAAGCTTACTGCTTTCGCAATTTCTTCAGGTAACGCAAGGCGACCAAGGGGGATTTGGGATTTAATACTTTCAAGAACTTCTGGCTTCATCTCTTCAACCATTGGCGTAGCAGTATAGCCTGGTGCGATTACATTAACGGTAACACCGCTACGGGCACCTTCTGAAGCAAGCGCTTTTGAAAAGCCAATCATTCCAGCTTTAGCTGCTGAGTAATTGGTTTGTCCAAACTGCCCTTTAATACCGTTTACTGATGATATATTGACAACTCTTCCACCACCTTTTTCACACATTGCCGAAAAAAGTGGCTGAGTAACATTGAACAGGCTGTTTAAGTTCGTTTCGATAACGTCTTTCCAAGCCTGAGGTGACATTTTTTTAAACATGCCATCACGAGTAATGCCTGCATTATTCACGATAACATCTATGGTTCCTTCTTCCTCTAAGAGTTTACTAAGCCGTTCAGCACATTCATCTGTGTTGGTTACATCTAACTCAAACAAACGCACTTGTTCTGTATTAAACCCTTTTTCGTTGAACCACTTTTGGGCACACTCATGCTTACCCGTAAAATATGTGGCAATGACACGATAACCATCATTAACAAGTTGAGAGGAAATAGCGGAACCAATTCCGCCTTTTGATCCAGTGATCAAAGCGACCTTATTCATTAAGAGACTCCATTTCTTAACAGCAAATAAATAAAATTACTAACTGGCATTTTTTGAAATACCGAAAAACTAAAATTATTGGCTTTTATCTCATTAATTCTTATGAGTGCCTTTCTAATAATTAAAGCTAATCTCTAAATATTACATTTCAAATAAAAATTTAATTTAAACGCATAAAGTTGAGCCGTATCTCATAAGGTATGAAATGTTACTTACATGTTAATTGATTCTATCTATATGTTTTAGAATGGATTTATTTTACTTTGGGGATTTGTCAGTAGACGTTAAGTATATAATTAGAAAGGCTTTTTGATGAAACTTGTGCTTTTTACACAAATTTCATAGATAAATAAGAATTGTTATTATTTGATAATACAGAAAATAGAATTAATATGTTTGATATTGAATATCTACTTAATAACTAGATTAGACACGACAAAAACTTTGATTTTAAGAAATTGCTTATAATTCATGCCTTAAAGATAAAATCATTATTAATACTTTAGTCTAATATAGTAAATTTGGCATATTTATAAAATACAATAAATTATATAATAAGTGCCTTTCTAATATTTAGCCAAAAATGTAATTTTCTTTTATTTGAATGTTCTAAGTTGGCTTTCAATTCTTCTATTTGTTTGCTGGAAATAGTTAAATAGGCTCGCTGATGCACTTACTCGATATACAGATGAACACGTTCTAGTTAGAACCACCAGCTTAGATGATGGAACAAACTAGTACGCATCTATTTTTTTGTTATTTTGCTTCTCCATAGCGCTCTAAGTACAACACTGTAGCAGCCGTTCTAGACGGTACTTTTAGCTTCTTAAGCAAACTTTTCATGTGTACCTTTACGGTAGATTCAGAGATAAAAAGCTTATCTGCTATTTGTTTATTGCGGTAACCTTTAGCAACTTCTTGTAAAATCTGCGTTTCTCGCTCAGTTAATTGTTCAAAAATATCGACTTCATTCCCTCGCTGCTCTAGATAGTCAGCGACTACAGAACTGTATATTTTGTCTCCCGAAGCACCTTCTTTTAGCAGTTCGATAAGCTCATCGGGTTCCGTGTCTTTCAACATGTAGCCATCAGCACCAGCTTTAACAAGTGCATCAATATCAGATCGACTGTCAGAAACAGTTAGAATTACGATTCTCGCCTCACAATCATCTGCTCTTAATGCTTTTAGAGTATCAAGGCCGGACATACCTTTCATATTTAAGTCCAATAAAATCAGATCAACTTCGGTATCATGGGCTAGCGCAACAGCATCCGTCCCATTGCTCGCCTCTGCGACAACCTCAAACTCATCCTCAAAGGTAAGAAGCTGATTGATTCCTCTACGCATTAACGGATGATCATCTACTAACATAACTTTACATATGGTCAAAATGCGGTTCCTTAACTGGTTTGAAAAGTGAGTTCAACTTTACAGCCTTTACTCGGTTTCGATGTTAATTTTAGGGTGGCATTTAGCCTAGCAGCTCTCTCTTGCATAATACTCATGCCATAATGGTTCAGTTTGTCTTCGTGTTGCTCAAAACCAACACCATTATCCTCGATTGAAACGTGGATTTCTTGTGTATCTTCGAAACAATTAATTGCGATATTGGTCGCTTCAGAGTGCTTAATTGCATTAATCGTCGCTTCTCTGATCAGCTGTAATAAATGCACTTGATGGTGAGCATCAAGCTCGATAGAAGACAGCTCGTTGGATAATGAAATTTCTGCATCTGTTTGAGTTGCCAGCTGATTTACCATTTCGTGAAGAGCTTGGCCAAAACTGCCTTCTTTGATCGTTAACCTAAATGTTGTCAATAATTCTCTTAGCTGCGTATAAGCGGCTGATAATCCCGTATCCAATTCACTAATTACAGTATTAGTTTTATCCATCGGACAGTCATTAGGCAGCTTTTTGATAGTACGCTTAAGAAGAGAAACTTGTATTTTCAAATAAGATAAAGATTGAGCCAAAGAGTCATGTAACTCTCTCGCAATTGTCGCTCGCTCTTCCATTAATAGAAGTTGCTCTGACTGCCTTTGGGTATGATTGTAATACACTGCTCGGGACAAAATTTGTGCGAAATTATCGATAAGAGCTTGGTCTGGACATGGTAGGCCTGCTTGCCAGTACAAATTTCCTAAGTTATTACCATCAAGTTCAAGGGGTAAATTGCTTAAACGCTCTTCGTCGATATCACCCTGTTCAAAAATCAGGCTTTTCTCTCCAACTTCTTTCATTTCAAGACGTGCAGAGACAATACCTTCAATACTTACAATATGTTTTAAGATTGATTGAAAGTTCTCGGGACTGATGCGTGAAGCCGTAAGCTCTTGAGAAGAGTGGTACAAGACTTGTAAAGATTGGTTCGCATTTTGTAGCTTATGAGTTTTTTCGTTTACTGCTTGCTCCAGCCCTCTATAAAGCTTGCCAAGCTCTCGGGCCATATTATTAAAACCGCGAGTGAGGATACCTAACTCATTGTCACTAATCACATTCAATTCGACATCAAACGACCGTGATTGCATTTGTTCACTCGCCAAAACGAGCGCACTCAATGGGCTAACGACCTCTCTACGAACAAAATGCACAACAAAAATACTTACAAGTAAAATACCACCGAGACCAAGCCCACCTACCCACGCAAGCTTTATCAATTTTTGTTCTGAAAAGTTTTGAAGTTTGAAAACGAAAGCATCTATTTGATCGACAAAACCAGCAACCAAGACAAGGTAACGCTCTCTATCATGACTTTCTAAAACCGTCTTTAATTCATGCCACCGAATGATCAAACGGTAGTAATCATGTGTGATGTCATCTGGCACAGTCCAATTTTGAAGTGCCTTCATAGAAGGAGAGTATATGGAACGTTCAAACATATAAATGTGATCGGAGTAATCCACTGACTGGCTCTGAATGTCGTGAGCGAGACGGTAGCTCTGCATTCGCATGGAACCAGATACGTTTACTGCTTCGGCATCGTTAAGGCTGGAAGCTAATGTAATAATCGCAAAACTCGTGGTTGCGACAGACAAAAGCAAAATAAGCACCATAGCCGTAGCTATCGTGCTTACAACTGATTTTTTTGCTCTCTTAAACACCCTCTCTCCTAGCTTTTATTCTCTAATATTACGAATCATGAATGAGCATTCGTTGAGAATGCTATCAATATGTGATCAATCTTGACGGAATTAATTGATCTAAAACAAGAACCTAAACCAATTACCCCCTAAGAGGTATTTATACGAATATGTCAAAAACTACAATTTCTGTATTGATAAATGACAGTTTATTAATAGGGATTGTGAGCTAAGCTTATACATATTCCTATTTTGTGGATATCGCAGTGGTAGATCTCTTAAAACGACGCTTGTTTTCCAGAAATGTTAAAGAGGACAACTCTGTTCGTCTTCCTTGGCTGGCAAATGGCGCCCTGTTCACAGAGCAGTGTACCCGATGCGAAAAATGCGTGGATAGTTGTGAAACGAAAATCATCAGACAAGGTGATGGCGGTTTTCCAACTGTCGATTTTTCCGTTGACGAGTGCACGTTTTGCTACAAGTGCGCAGAGGCATGTCCGGAACCCTTATTTCTAAGCAAAACTGAGCAACCATGGGAAGCGAAAGCTGAAATAACCTCAAATTGCTTAGCTAAGCAAAATGTGGAATGCAGAAGTTGTGGTGATATGTGCGAGACCATGGCAATTCGGTTCAAACCACAACTTGGTAAAGTAGCACAACCAATTTTAAGTCTTGATGAATGTTCAGGTTGCGGCGCATGTGTATCGGTGTGCCCTACTTCATCCATCAATGTGAGCAACGTAAAACAATAACGAGAGAATTAATGTCACTAAATGAAGTGCATATTTCAAGCTTAGTGGTACATGTTCCGCCTGAGCAGCTTGAAACCATCAAAGCGGAAATCGAACGTTTCGATAACGCTGAAGTGTTTGGTGAAAGCCCAGAAGGAAAGATCGTGGTGGTACTTGAAACAGAAAATCAAGGCTTTATCACCGATACCATTGATGCAATTAATAATTTGCCGAATGTATTGAGCACTGTTTTGGTTTACCACCAAATCGAATCGACGCTCAATGACACGGACGAAGACACTGGAACTCAACATTCCCAAACTGAGGGTGAAGTATGAAAATGACAAGACGCGCGTTTGTGAAAGCAAACGCAGCAGCATCAGCGGCAGCCGTAGCAGGAGTCACACTCCCTGCTTCAGCAACCAACCTGATTGCCAGCTCAGACCAAACAGCGATTAAATGGGACAAAGCACCTTGTCGTTTTTGTGGTACTGGCTGTTCTGTATTGGTAGGTACTCAAAACGGTAAAGTCGTTGCGACACAAGGTGACCCAGAAGCACCAGTAAACAAGGGACTTAACTGTATCAAAGGTTATTTCCTGTCAAAGATCATGTATGGTCAGGACCGACTCACTCAACCACTACTTCGCATGAAGGACGGCAAGTTCCACAAAGATGGTGACTTCACACCAGTGTCTTGGGATGTTGCGTTTGATACGATGGCAGAAAAGTGGAAAGAAGCGCTTAAGAAACAAGGCCCATCTGGCGTTGGTATGTTTGGCTCTGGTCAATGGACCGTTATGGAAGGCTACGCTGCAGCAAAAATGATGAAAGCAGGCTTCCGTTCTAACAATATCGACCCGAATGCTCGTCACTGTATGGCATCAGCTGTAGGCGCTTTCATGCGTACATTCGGTATTGATGAGCCAATGGGATGTTACGATGACTTCGAAGCAGCTGACTCGTTTGTGCTTTGGGGTTCAAACATGGCTGAAATGCACCCTGTACTTTGGACTCGCATTACTGACCGACGCCTAAGCCATCCGCACGTTAAGGTAAATGTACTTTCTACATATTTCCATCGTTCATTTGAACTTGCTGATAAAGGCTACATTTTCAAACCTCAAACAGACCTTGTAATTGCAAACTACATTGCAAATTACATCATCCAAAATGATGCTGTGAACTGGGATTTTGTTAATAAACACACCAACTTTAAACAAACTGCGACTGACATTGGTTACGGTCTTCGAGATGATGATCCACTACAAAAAGCCGCAGCGAATCCAAACTCTGGTAAGTTAACTTCTATCTCATTCGAGGAATATAAGAACTCTGTTGCGCCATACACACTTGAGAAGTCAGCCGAGATGTCTGGTGTCTCTGAAGAGCAATTGGTCGAACTAGCTAAGCAGTATGCAGATCCAAATACCAAAGTTATGTCACTTTGGACTATGGGTACAAACCAGCATACACGTGGTGTTTGGGTAAACAGCCTAATTTATAACCTTCACCTGCTTACTGGTAAAATCGCAACACCGGGTAACAGCCCATTCTCATTGACTGGTCAACCTTCTGCTTGTGGTACAGCGCGCGAAGTGGGTACGTTTGCTCACCGTCTTCCTGCTGATATGGTGGTGGCAAATCCGAAACACCGTAAGGTTGCTGAGAAGATCTGGAATATTCCTGATGGTGTCATTCCTCCAAAACCTGGATACCACGCCGTACTTCAAGATCGCATGCTGCGTGATGGAAAGCTGAATGCTTACTGGGTTATGTGTAATAATAACATGCAGGCTGGCCCAAACATTAATGGCGAGCGTCTACCGGGTTACCGCAACCCTGAAAACTTTATTGTGTGTTCAGACCCATACCCTACTGCTACTGCACAAGCTGCCGACCTAATCTTGCCAACAGCAATGTGGGTAGAAAAAGAAGGCGCATATGGTAACGCTGAACGTCGTACCCAAGCTTGGTATCAACAAGTAGAAACCATTGGCGAGTCTAAGTCAGATCTATGGCAAGTCATGGAGTTTTCTAAGCGCTTCAAAATGGAAGAAGTCTGGACGGAAGAGCAACTAGCAAAAGCACCACAATACCGTGGTAAGACAATGTATGACATGCTATTCAAAAATGGCGTCGTTGATAAGTTCTCTGTCGAAGAAGCAAAAGAACTCAATGATGACGCTCACCACTTTGGATACTACGTTCAAAAAGGTCTGTTTGAAGAGTATGCAACGTTTGGACGTGGTAAAGCTCACGATTTAGCGCCTTACGATGTCTACCATCAAGTACGTGGGCTTCGTTGGCCAGTTGTAGATGGCAAAGAAACACTTTGGCGCTTTAAGGAAGGTTCAGATCCATATGCTAAAAAAGGCTCTGGGTGGGACTTCTACGGCAAGCCTGATGGCAAAGCATTCATAATCTCCGCACCATACGAAGCACCACCTGAATCTCCAGATGCTGAATTTGATATGTGGCTATGTACTGGTCGTGTACTAGAGCATTGGCACACCGGCACTATGACACGTCGTGTTCCAGAACTGTATAAAGCGGTTCCAGATGCAGTTTGTTACATGCACCCAGCAGATGCGAAAGCGAAAGGTGTTCGTCGTGGTGACGAAGTTCTTATTTCTAACAAACGTGGCGAAGTTCGCGTTCGCGTCGAAACTCGCGGTCGTAACCGCCCACCTGAAGGTTTGGTCTTTGTACCATTCTTTGATGCACGCATTTTGATTAACAAGTTAATTCTTGATGCTACAGACCCACTTTCTAAACAAACTGACTTTAAAAAGTGTCCTGTAAAAATCACTAAGATCGCATAACTAGCAATGAATGCATGGCTGCCAACTTGTTTGGCAGCCCAAAGAATTAGCCTAAGGCGGAGAATTATCATGAGAAAATTTGTCATTGCACTGTTATCTGTTGGTGCATTGGTTGCGGGTGTTGCTCAAGCTGAAATTGACAACCCTGGTGGTATCGGTGGACTTGAGTCTTTACGTGGAGCTTCAAATCTTGAAGACACGCGCCCAGCCGATGACTTTAAGAAATACCCTAAAGAACAGGTACTTGATACAGACTTTGTGTATCAGCCACCACTTATCCCCCATAATATTCGTGGATACGAAGTTTCACTTAACGCAAACAAGTGCTTAGCCTGTCATAGTTGGAAAAATGCAAAAGAAATGGGTGCAACGAAAATCAGTGTGACTCACTATATGAACCGCGAAGACGCGGTGCTTGCTGATGTTTCACCTCGTCGTTACTTCTGCTTGCAATGTCACGTTCCACAAGCCAATGCTAAGCCGTTAGTTAATAACGAATTCCAGCGCGTTGATTCGTTACGCAAGTAATAGCCAACCAATACGAAAAAGAGGCTATCTATGAAAATACTTAAAGCGTTTTGGAAGAGACTAACAAGCCCAAGTAAAGCTGCCGTTGGCGTTGTTTTAGCGATGGGGTTTGCTGGTGGTCTTCTATTCTGGGGCGCATTTAACACGGGTATGGAAGCGACTAACACCGAGGAATTCTGTTCAGGGTGTCATGCTCCCATCGTTGCTGAAATACAAGAGACTATCCACTACTCTAACCGTTCAGGTGTTCGAGCTATTTGTTCAGACTGTCATGTACCTCATGAATGGACAGATAAGATCGTTCGTAAGGTGCAAGCATCGAAAGAGCTCTTTGCGCATTATGTTTTGAAAACAATAGACACTCCTGAGAAATTCGAACAACGTCGTGCACACCTCGCAGAACGTGAGTGGGCTCGTTTGAAAAATAATGATTCACTTGAATGTCGAAATTGTCATGAGTTTGAGTTTATGGATTTTTCTGAACAAGGCTCAAGAAGTGCAAAACAACACTCAACTGCTTTAGCATCTGGTGAAAAAACCTGTGTAGACTGCCATAAAGGCATCGCGCACAAACTTCCAAACATGCATGGCGTTGAAGGCTGGCAATAAGGGGACAAACAATGAGTACATTAGAATCAGCAATTTGGCATATCTTAGGTTACAGCGCTATGCCAGTTATCATTCTATCGGGCTTTGTTGCTGTTGCTGCAGTTTCCGTTTGGCTCTTGTCTATGGGCAAAGATAAGCAATCATAATCAACATTTGCCTATTTATGTTGATACGTTAAAAGCCACCTTTTGGTGGCTTTTATTTTATCTACAAGTCAATGTGGCGACAAAACTGTTGGCTATAAAAAAGCCTTCGTTAATAAACGAAGGCTTTCATCATGCAGTAAATTTACGCTTCAGGGTACCCTTCTGGGTTATTCGATTGCCAACGCCAGCCATCGGCTGTCATATCATCAAGTGTACGAATCGCTTTCCAATCGAGTTCATTCATTGCTTTCGCTGGATCCGCCCAACACTCGGCGATATCACCAGGACGACGGTCAACAAGTTTATATGGAACTTCGCGACCGGAAGCCTTTTCGAATGCTTGAACCATTTCCAGCACACTGTATCCATTGCCCGTACCTAAGTTATATACGTGCAAGCCATTTTTCTTGCCCACTTTTTCTAAAGCAGCAACGTGACCATCAGATAAGTCCATGACATGGATGTAATCGCGAACACCAGTGCCATCTTTCGTTGGGTAGTCGTTACCAAATACCGATAGGAACTCTCGACGCCCTACTGCAACTTGAGACACAAACGGCATTAAGTTATTTGGAATGCCTTGCGGGTCTTCACCCAATAATCCCGTTGGATGTGAGCCGACTGGATTAAAGTAACGCAGTAACGTGATACTCCAATCTGGGTTTGCTTTGTGGAAATCTCCTAGGCACTCTTCCACCATTAGCTTGCTGCGACCATATGGGTTTGTTGCGCTCGTAGGGAAATCTTCAGTAATAGGCACAGAAGCCGGATCGCCATAAACTGTTGCGGAAGAACTGAACACAAGAGTTTTAACACCCACTTCGCGCATTGCATCAACTAGAACAAGCGTGCCATGTACGTTGTTATCATAATACTCTAATGGCTTCTCAACAGACTCTCCCACAGCTTTTAGGCCTGCAAAGTGGATTACTGCTTCAATGTTGTGCTCTTTAAGCACAGAAACCAGTAGCGACTTATCGCGAATGTCGCCTTCAATAAATGCGGGCATTTCCCCAGCAACAGTTTCAATTCGTTCTAATACTGTTTTTTTGCTGTTGTATAGGTTATCGAGAATAACAGGTGTCATTCCTGCTTCGATCATCTGAATACAAGTATGGCTTCCTATATAACCCATACCACCGGTTACTAGTACTTTCATGTAACTAACCTTTTGATTTGTTTTCGTCAGATACTAACGAGTAACTTTAAAAAAATATAGTCAACAAAGTGAGACTCAGCAGGCTTACGACGCCTTTGCCATCACAAAACAGCCTTTGCCTTTGCTTTTCGCATTGTACATCGCCGTATCGGCTGCTTTCATAATGTCGTCTAGAGATTTATTTCGGTCCGTTATTACATTAGCGCCAATACTTGCACCAACATTAACAGAACGCCCTTTATAAATGATGTCTTGACCGATTAACGTAATTAGCCTTTCTGCTAAAACTTGGACATTGTCTGGGTCTGTTGGGTTGATCAATACAACAAACTCATCCCCTGAGAGCCTCGCAACCAGATCTTGAGAACGAACTTGAGATAGTAGCCTTTCAGAGACTTGTTTTAGGACTTCATCACCCGCATCATGCCCATAGGTGTCATTCACTGCCTTAAAACCATCTAAGTCAATGTATAACAAGGCAAACGCTGTTTTACTCGTTTGGTCCCGTAAGGTTTCATCTAATGAACGGTATAGCTGAGCACGATTTGCAAGGCCTGTTAGAGAATCATGGTGAGCAAGATATTCAAGCCGCTCCATCTCTTTTATATTCGATAGATCAGAGAGTATGAAAACAAAGTCATAAAGCTGATCATCATCGTGATTAACGATTCTACTGACTTTCACAAACATTGGTACAAGGTGACCAAAAATGTGTTTTTCCCAAATTTCACCCTGCCATTGGCCGTAGTTTACCACCGACTCTTCGATGGTTGGCATCAGGGACATAAACTGTTGCCACTCTAAAACATCACTTGGTTTTCGGTCAATCATGGTTTCTTGAGCATATCCCAACAAGTTTGTTACCGCTGGGTTTACCATGGTAATTACCCCATCTTGATTCACCACCATCAAACCATCTTGGCTATTTTCAAATACGCCCGCAGCCAACCTTTGACGACTTAGTGCTGCCTCAACATCAGTTACATCCTGTATAGCAAACAACATTTGCCCAACTTTAGATAACTTAGTACAACTAACTTGTAATAGCTGGTTATGACCAAATACATCTGTTACCCATAACTGGCGTTCACTAAACTCAATTCCATTATTGATCGCTTGGCTAATTAACTTATTCGAAGTGTCAATTAGTGAGCTTAGGTGCACTCCCTTCAAATAAGCGCTTGTGCAACGAAATACCTCACACGTCGCTGCATTAAAGTGGATAACCTCACCCTTTTGGTTTACCACAACGAGCGCATGCTGAACTGTCTCAACCACTTCATTCGCAAATGACTTTTCTTCTTCGAGCTTATCCAACGTAAAAGCAACTTGTTTTTCTCTTTGCTCTAACCTATCGATCATTGTGTTAAATGCCGCAACCAAATGCCCAATTTCATCATTTGATTTTGTCGTGATTTTTCCTGTATGGCGCTTACGCTCAATAAAGGTCCGCATCCCTTGATTCAACGAGTAGACAGGTTCAATGATGACTTTCTGAACCATCAGATAAAGCATGGTTGCAGACATAATCAAAAATATTAGGAACAAAGCAGCGTTGTTGAGTGCGCTACGATATAGATCGTTGTACGAGTCTTTTGAGATAACAACACGTAAACTTGCGATAGTCTCGTGTTCAACAACAACGGGGACAACCAAGTAAATGTGTTTATCTCCAATTGACTGCTGTTTACGTGATAGTTCACTTTGCTGGGCATCATTTGGCACAGGAGCAGTTACATTGTCACGTTCGTACATGGAGAAAAGACGACTATCTTGCGTATACAGTTTTACTCTCAGCACTTCGTCATCCGCAGAGAACGCAGAAAGTACTTCTGTTGCCGTCAGTTCATCATTAAATAAAATTGCTGCTTGTAAGTTGTATGCCACTCCTTTTGCAAGCACGGTTACTCGTTCAATGACATTTTCTTTTTCACTTTCAAACGCCAAACTCAATGTATACATCTGAGACACAAAGAAAATAACACTTGTGAATAAGACAATTGGTAGCATTAATTTGCTTTTGAGTGAGAAGTGATTAAGGACGCTCATTTTCGCCCCCTTCTACTGTAGCCACACGTAGGAAATTTGAAGAGATGGAATAGTCACCAATATTATCCAAGTTGACTCTTGGCTTTATCTTACCGTTGACATTTTCAAGCTCAATTGCGCCACCATTAGCGGTAAAACGAGTTATGTCTCCAACAGTAACTGTGTGTTTCTCTGAGCCTTGCACTAACGCTAAGTTAGACTTGTCTGATACAAACAAAATATCGCAAGAATTTTCCGTGACGATAATAGGTAACTCGCGTATCAATTTCCCAGCGGTGATTGAAATTAAAAGCTCTTTAATTCGCTTATTGTCGGGTACACAGTACCTGACTGCTACCATGTTACTCTCATCTGCCCAATGGATGAAACTCGCAATACGAAAAAGGTAAACGGCTTTCACTTGCTCTGGTGTGTATTTCGCTACTACAAAGGAAGAATAACTAAAAGAGAAAGAAGCTATAGCCAAAATGAGTAGCGACTTAAAATTCATAAGAAGCCCTCAAATAAACGAGCTGCTCTTGACCATAGCTGAACCAATATGATTCACCGTCCATGTAATAACCTGTCTGTTCTCCAAGGTTTTTTACCATGAACTCAATCAACGGGGCGCTTTGATCATATTGCCAAGCAAGCCGTACATCTAATGCCAAATAATTGGGGATCTGAATTGAACTTTCCGGGTAACTGATACTTTGGCCGCGAGCAACAAAATCAAGCTGCCACTGTTTAGAAATATCCCATAACCCTTGAAGTGAAACTAAATGGTGGTCATCTATTTTATATAAATCGACCGCACTACCATCAGTATCACTTCTACCATCCCACTGACTTTGAGACTTAAAGTAGCTGTATGATAAAAACGTTCGGAACTGTTTTGAGAGCTGCCATTGAGCACCTACCTCAGCACCGTATGTTCTTAGTGAATAAGCATCAGTGATTTGAGTTTCAAAAACATGCAGATAATCAGGAGACCAGCCGACGTCTTCTACGCCTCTAACATCCTCATGCTCACTATAAAATAACGTAATGTCTAACTCATATTGCTGAGCGATTCGTCTGTAACCCAGCTCAGTTGTAACGACAGACTCCGTTCCCATGTCAGAATTTGGCTTAGAATCTTCCACCAATAAGAAATTGCCTAGTGTGAAAGCCGGGTAATAGTGTGCGGCATTGTCGATATAAGACGGAGAAGTCACTGCGCGTCCGATGCCAGCCCAAAGAGTATTTTTCTTATCAAGCTGATATAGTGCGCGGAGTTGAGGGGAAAGCT
Organism: Vibrio sp. NTOU-M3; assembly: GCF_040869035.1. Lineage (NCBI taxonomy): Bacteria > Pseudomonadati > Pseudomonadota > Gammaproteobacteria > Vibrionales > Vibrionaceae > Vibrio > Vibrio sp. NTOU-M3. Next base: position 1,433,482 of record NZ_CP162101.1, on the reverse strand, counting down.
CGAATGCATTGGTATATTCAAAGTATTCCGCTTTTGCTCCGGCAACAGTTTTGAAAGAGTCATTCCATTCATACTCAGATTGAATGTACGCGTTTAGGGTACTGTCTTTTGCACCTGATAACTCATAAGACCGAGAAAAAACATCGATATTGTAGATATCTAGCTCTTCCACTGTTCGATTAAAATGTGCATTGATAAACCGATAACCGCCACCGTAAGTCAAAATATGTTGATCACTGGCTTTGTTTCTAAAATTTACTTCAGCATCAAATAAAGTGTAGCTTCCAGGCCCATCAATCGCATCTTCATCCCGATGGGAAATACCTACTCGATAGTTACTTATTAACGTGTCAGAAATTGTGCTACTAACACCAAGCTGTGCGTGTAGCTGTTGATTAACGCCCTCAACACGTGATACTTCCCACCCTTCGTAGCTTACTGGTGTAAAATGTAGTCGCAAGTTATCATAGAGCCATGTATTTTTTTGAACACCCAAGTCTAGGTTCCAATCTAGGTTGGCACCTTTACCCTCAAACGACATCCCCGCAAGGTGCTGTTCCATTGAGTAAGCCGGGTAATCAAAATTCACTTTCTGATCACGATACTTGTAAAAGGCTTTTGCTGAGGTGTTTTCATTAAATGCAAGTCCAGTTCTTACACTAATGCTTTTACCACCTTTTTCATCAACAGTTGTTGTTGCAAGCGTATTCTGAGTTTCAGAAATCGGTTTCGTTATGATGTTAATAACACCATTGACCGCATTCCCACCCCAAATTGAGCCACCGGGTCCTCTAAGAACTTCGATTCTATCGATATCTGGTAATATGTAATCCACATCTCGCCAATGGACCCCACCATATACCGGGCTATACAAACTACGGCCGTCAATTAAGACTAACATCTTATTATAAAAGCCATCATGAAAGCCGCGGCTTGACACTATAGGTGTTGTTTCCGAAGCTTTTGTAACATTTAAGCCTGGAACGAGTGCGAGAGCCTCTGCAATGCTACGTACACCACTTCTTTGTATACGTTCATGGTCCAGAACATATACCGAAGCGGGGATCTCTGAGAGTTTTTGTGAAAATTTTGAAGAAATTTGCATCTCAGTTTCTAACATTGAAAGTTCTTCTAAACTCAATGACATGAGATGCTCTAGCGAGTCGTCACTATAAACAGGAACACTAACCAGCAATAATATTAATGGACTTAACTTCGTATTAGGCATCTATGAATCCAGCTACATAAGCGAATTTTATTATTCCACTTACTGATATAAATGTATATTGAGAAAGACAGTCATCCATAAGCATTCGCTAAAACGATGATATCGCTCACTATTTAATGACTATTTTAGCAAATGAGACACATATTGTGATATGGAGTCAGAAATAAATGAAAACTAAAGCAATAACTCTTAACTGTGACATGGGTGAAAGCTTCGGAATTTGGTCGCTTAACCAAGATTCAATGGCTATGCGTTGGATTGATATGGCTAACATCGCTTGCGGCTTTCATGCTTCTGACCCACAAGTTATGTACGATACCATTGCATTAGCAATTCAAAATGATGTAAAAATTGGCGCCCATCCCGGATATCCAGACCTTCAAGGCTTTGGACGTCGTACGATTCCTATGGAACCCGAGGAGATAACCAATATGTTGGTCTATCAAATTGGGGCTATTAAGGGTTTGTGCGAATACCAAAACGCAACGTTGCAATATGTAAAACCTCATGGCGCGTTATACAACGATATGATGCGGGACTTAGGCATCTTTGAAGCCGTCTGTTTGGCTGTATCAAGCTTTGGAGTTCCCCTGATGATGTTAGCTATACAAGATAACGAACGTTTTCTTGATATTGCCGATAAGTATGAACTGCCACTGTTGTTTGAAGCGTTTGCTGACCGAGCCTATCTCGCAAATGGAACATTAGCTTCGCGAAAGATACAAGGTTCTTTATTACAATCAGAAGACGATATTCTCAATCAAGTAAAACAAATCGTGAACTATGGCAAAGTGCATACATTAGATGGTTATTTTATTCCCATAGAAGCCGATACGATATGTGTTCATAGTGATAACGAATCTTCAGTGCGATTAATATCTAAAATCAAAACCATTTTGGAGGATTAGATGTTTTCAGACTTTGCTATCGACCCTGTCTCCGAAAGCAGCTTATTGATTCGCTTCAACAGCCCGCCATCTGTTAATCTTTCACGCTACATAGGCCATATAAACGACCAACTCAGAGAGCAACTATCCCCTTGGATAATGAACATAACTCCAGCTTTTAACACTCTATTGGTTGATTATCTTCCCTACCGAATTCATACACCAGACATTGTAGCTCTAATAAATAAGCTATTGATTCAAGCTACAAACGATACCATCACTGCTACTTCGCAACCTAAAATAGAGTTACCAGTTTATTACGACCTAACTGTAGGGCCGGATTTAACCAAATATCACCAACAGGGTTATCGGACTGAAGATGTAATTCAACTTCATAGTAAGGTTACCTATACCGTTGGTGCTATCGGCTTTAGTGCTGGTTTCGCTTTTCTATCTGGCTTAAATTCTCAAATTTCGTTACCGCGTCACAACAGACCTAGACTTAAAGTTGCAAAAGGAAGTGTCGCTATTGCTGAAGATCAGACTGCGGTTTATCCGTCAGAATCTCCTGGTGGCTGGAATATTATCGGGAACTGCCCGCTTGAGTTATATCAGCCAACTAACCACCCTATGATTCCATTCGAAATTGGTACTCAAGTGACTTTCCGACCAATCGGTAAACAAGAATTCCTTAGTTTAGGTGGCGTATTGCCGCAGGAAGGCGTCAATGAGTAATAACACGATCACAGTGGTTAAGCCCGGCCCACTTACACTGCTACAAGATTTTGGCAGATTTGGCGTTGCACATATGGGATTAGCTCAAGGAGGTCCCGTAGATGATTATGCTTATAGCTGGGCAAATCACTTGTTAGGAAACTCTGTTAACAGCCCCGTGCTTGAAATTACCTTAGGGCAAGCAGCATTTAGAATTAATTCAGACTGCCAACTTTCAATCACCGGTGGAGACCTGAATGCAAAACTCGATGGTGAACCACTAATTAACTGGGCCACATTTTCAGCATATAAGGGACAGATATTGTCTTTTTCATTGCCAAAAAATGGTTTGAGAAGCTATTTAGCGGTAAAAGGCGGCTTTAAAGTACCAATGCAAGTAGGTAGCTGCGCAACGGTTACAAAAGATAAACTTGGTGGCTTAGAAAACGGACGTCCAATAACCGAAGGTGATACCATAGCTTTTGCTTCACATCATATTGATCACAAGTCCGTTCAACTAACATTTCGATATAAACCTGACTATAACTTGCCTTTAAAACTCCGCGTAATTGAAAGCTATCAGCATCATATGTTCGGTCAAGAAAGTTTAAATCAATTCTACAATTGTAAATTCCGTATCAGTCAGCATTCAAACAGAATGGGCTATAGACTCGAAGGAGCCGCCATAACTGCACCGGAAAAAGCGATTTTGAGTGAAGGGATAGCTTTGGGAGCGATACAGGTCCCCCCGAATGGAGAGCCAATCATTTTATTAAATGACAGACAAACTATTGGGGGTTACCCAAAAATTGGCTGTGTCGCACGAATAGACTTACCTAGGCTCGCCCAAGCAAAGCCGGGACAACAAGTAACTTTTGTTGAGGGAGATTTAGCTGGTTTACAAGATGTCTGGTGTCAATGGGCTAACTTCTTTGGTTACTAACAACATGACCTAACCACTAACCGCTTCTTAAACTAAACAAACATCATGGCATCAATGAAAAAGCCAGTAACTGGACGTTACTGGCTTTATTAAGTTATCTACATTTTCAGAGTACTGCGAATTAACGCTCGAATTTTTCTGTCCGCATACCTAGCAATAAGCTAACGCACATTAACAGCAATACAATTGTAAATGGTAAGGCTGTTGAAATGGCTCCGGCTTGAAGCGCTTGGATTGCTTCTGTACCGCCAATCCATAGTAAAGCAACAGCAATTGCGCCTTCCATAAAGGCCCAAAATACGCGCTGAAGTACTGGCGCATCCACTTTACCACCAGCAGTGATGCTATCGATCACCAATGAGCCAGAGTCTGAAGACGTAATAAAGAAGACTAAAACCAAAACGACAGCAATGATTGAAAGCAAAGTGCCATAAGGCAGAACATCAAACATCTGGAACATTGCAAGAGAGACATCAGTCAAACCTTTCGCACCTAGCTCACCAACATTGTTCATCACTTGATCAATAGCAATACCACCAAACACAGACATCCAAATTAACGTAACTGCTGTTGGAACTAATAGAACCGCTGTCATGAACTCACGAACAGTACGACCTTTAGATACGCGAGCGATGAACATGCCAACAAATGGTGACCATGAGATCCACCAAGCCCAGTAGAATACAGTCCAGCCCTGGAACCAAGCTTCATCAGTACGGCCATGAGGGTTACTTAATGGAATAATGTTTTCTACATATGCCATGAACGTTGTTGGAATATTTCCAAATGCCACCGCATAACAGATAAGTGATACTAGGATAAGTAGTAAGAAAGCAACGATCATATTGATGTTACTTACAACCTTTACCCCACCATCGATTCCGCGGATAACAGAAACTACAGCAAGTAATGTAACAACGGTGATCACGGTAATTTGAAGACCAAGACCAGCATCGACACCAAACACATGATGGATACCACTCGCCGCTTGTTGAGCACCTAACCCCAAAGATGTTGCTAGACCAAATAGCGTTGCAACTACGGCTAAAATGTCAACGATGTGACCAGCCCATCCCCAAGCTCGATCACCTAATAGAGGATAAAAAATCGAACGAATAGAGAGCGGTAATCCTTTGTTGTAAGCAAAAAAGGCAAGAGACAATGCGACAACACCGTAGATAGCCCAAGGATGAAGTCCCCAGTGGAACATCGTTGCGCCCATTGCGAGCTTCGCCGCTTCTGCTGTATTCGCTTCTACACCAAGTGGTGTTTCATACCAGCCGGTAAAATAGGCAACAGGCTCTGCTACACTCCAAAACATTAGGCCGATACCCATACCGGCAGCAAAGAGCATCGACAACCAAGAAATAAACGAATAGTCCGCAGACGCGTCTTGGCCACCAAGGCGAATTTTACCTAATGGTGAAACGATCAGTGCCAAGCAAAAGATCACAAAAATGTTCCCTGACCAGATAAATAGCCAATCAAATGAGCCAATGATTTGCCACTTAAGCCCATCTAATGCACTTTTTGCCGTATCAGCATCCACAACAAGCGTTGCGATCAAAAACAAGGCGATAAAACCTGCACTTGTACCAAACACTGGGTTATGTACATCAAAACCCCATTTTTGTACGTTATCTTGACCGATTGTGTAATCGGTACTATCGATACTGTACTTATCAATACCTTTTGTCATTCTTCCTCTCTCGATATCTGAACCAACAAAAAGCCTCATATCCCCCACAACAATTCGTGTTGTAATGAATATCGCTCTTACTCAGATACCATCAGCTGTTTTCAGGTGACAAATATTGTACGCTTCGTCACAACAAGATCCAGCAAATGTATGGTTTTTAGTCAAAAAATCCTCATTTTTCTTTTCATTTGATAAAAAAACAACCAACCCTCTAATTTAGAAACACTACAAAAATCGTTTGTACACTAAGCTTTCATGCTGAGCCTGCATAAAAGCGGCTAATCAAAATAAGTCGACAATGTTTATTCCAAGTGACGTGTTACCTCTTACACAATCAGAGTATGTTAATGACTGAGTTAAAGCTTTTTACTCTCTTACTTTTAATCAATTTCCTTTTGCGGTATCGTCCGTCGCATACACTCTCTTTGATCACCCTTGTAATTATTTCTGGATAGAAGATTGGAAAAGCACGAAGAAGTTTTAGTATCAATTCGCCAAATTATTCGCGCAATTGACCTACATTCAAAAAAATTAAGTAAAGAGTCTGGACTTACTGGTCCGCAGTTGATTCTTATGCGTTCTATTAAAGAATTAGGTGAAGTGACCATTAAACAGCTCTCAAACCATACAAATATGAGCCAAGCTACAGCAACCACTATTCTCGATCGGCTTGAGCGAAATGGGATGGTTAAGCGAGTAAGAAACGTTCAAGACAAGCGTAAAGTACACGCATTATTGACACCTGAAGGTGAAAAAATATTGCTGGAAGCTCCCCTGCCATTGCAACAAAGCTTTATTAATAAGTTCCAGAAGTTAGAAGAGTGGGAACAAACATTATTGCTCTCCTCTGTTCAACGAATTTCATCAATGATGAACGCAGAAGACATTGATGTTGCGCCTGTTTTAGAATTAGGTAGCATAACCAAACCAGAATAACGTATCTAGTATTGGCAAACTCACCCTACTCCTAGCGTCAGGTTTACAAACCAATAGCCTCACTGAGCTTAAAGTTTACTGTGAGTGAGGCTCTGTCTCTAACTTCGCTCCTTTTTCTCGGACGAAATTCCATCACGAAAAGTATCTCGATGGAGCCATTTCCAACCTTATTCTCTAGTGAACTTCACCCTAACTTCAAACCGGTAGCCCATTGTATTGGGATACTCCCAGCCGCAAACGTTTTCTGTGTCATAGAGTCACAGAATTAGAATTAAAACTCTATTTCTATTTGAAACGCAATATCTCCATTGGTAGCTTCCATGACTAGCAGTCATACCATTCAGGCTGCTTATTTCACAATAAAACAAGTTGTTTCACAAACAACGTCTATAGAATGCTAGAGAAAAACTATGAATAAGAAAGCTTTATTATTATGTTCGCTGCTTCCTATATCTTCTGCAATGGCTAACACATTTAGCTTCTCAGAAGACTTAATCCCTTCAAGCCGATTTGGCTGGAGTGACATACTCAGTGTAATCCAGCCAACCACATCTACTTATGTACGTTGTTGGTATCGTACGGGAGCGAGTCACGATGAGGCAGGTAGTGATTGGGTATGGGCAAAAGATACAAACGGGAAAGACTACAAAATAAATGGTTACTGGTGGTCGCCGTTTACAGCCAAGAATATGTTCTACACAGAAACGCCTCAGCAGGAAATCAAGCAACGCTGTGAACAGACGATAGGAACAAACAATCCGAATGCTGACATTCTCTATTATGCGTCAGATTACGGTGTTTCATTGAATCATACCATTTGGACCAACGATAAGGTTGTACGTAAAGGTATAAACCGTATCGTCGCTTTTGGTGATAGTCTTTCCGATACTGGTAATATGTTTAATGCAACGCAATGGCGTTTTCCTGATCCTAGCAGCTGGTATGCCGGACATTTCTCCAATGGCTTAGTCTGGACAGAGTATCTGGGTAACAACCAACAACTACCCGTTTACAATTGGGCAGTTGGTGGAGCTGCGGGTTCGAACCAGTATGCTCTTTTGACAGGCGTAAAAGATCAAATTAAGTCTTACCTCACTTATATGGAGAGTGCCAAACATCACGATCCAGATAATACGCTATATACCTTTATTTTCGGTTTGAATGATTTCATGAACTACAACCGCTCTGTAGAAGATGTGAAATCAGACTTCTCAGACGCGCTGAATAATCTAACTCAGTTCGGCGCCAAGAACTTACTGTTGCTAACGCTACCTGACGCGACTTATGCCCCACAATTTAAGTACTCATCAGATGATGAAATAGAAAAAGTTCGTGCAAAAATCATCGCATTTAATCAGTACATTCGTGAGCAGGTTAAACAACGCCAAACAAGCGGTATCAATATTCAGCTTTATGACGCTTATACACTGTTTAACTCAATGATTAACTCACCTCAGCAACATGGGTTCGTTAATGCAAAAGATGCCTGTCTCGATATTAACCGTAGTTCAGCGTTCGACTATCTAAAAAGTCATAACCTTACGAATGACTGTGCCCAATATGGCTCTGATAAATACGTGTTCTGGGGCGTTACTCACCCTACAACCGCAGCACACAGTTATATATCAGACCAAATCATGATGGAGATGTTAGGTTACTATCCTTTCTAAAACCATCCCGGGACAGTAATGCCCTGTCCCGGGTTCCTGCCTCACATTGCAATTATCAAACTTTAGACTTACTTTTTAACTATACATATCGTACTATCTCCGCCGTTTTCCTAACCTATGAGGGGAGTTATGGATAGAAAGTCTCTCTTCCTTGATTCAGCATCCGATAGCATTCTCAGCACTGCTCAACAAAAAAAAGTACTTAAAGTCGTTGCGACTATTACGATCTTGATTTTTATCCCCTTGGGTATCAAAAACCTGATTATTGGCGAAATAATGCTAGGAGCGGTACTGCTTAGCTTTGAATTAAGTTTATTGGCGGAGATCGCAGCGATCATATACAGCCGAAGAAGTATTGTTGGCCATATTATACCGCTCTGTTTACTTATTACTTCTCTACTTTTGTCTGTCCATATATTTGGAACTCTGGCAACTTATTGGGTCTATCCTGTGGTGATTTCTGTCATTTTTCTTCTACCAGAGAACCGTTATTTACCAGCCAATGTCATCATTATTGCTGGTAGCTCCATTGTTGCGCTTCCTCATCAAGATCCTGCGGAAACTTTACGATTTTTTATTTCCTTAATAACGTGTCTGATCATCGGTCACTATGTGGTTAAATCCATCATGAATTTGCACAATGAATTGCATTATTTATCGACTAGAGATGCGATGACAGGAGCATTAAACCGTCGCCAACTGGATAGTTTTTTGCAACGGAGTTTGCGGCAGTCAAGTTCTTCTACCGTTGCTATGATTGATATCGATAGATTTAAAACCGTTAACGATTTATATGGACATGACGTCGGCGATGACGTCATTAACAAAGTAGTGACGACCATCAAAAGCAGTACTCGTACTCAAGACGCCTTGTTTCGCTTAGGGGGGGATGAATTTCTACTCTTACTCAACGATACCGATCAAAATTCAGCACACATTGCGATGCGTAAAGTATTTTCACAAATCAAAGACATTACATTCCCTAACGATATTAACATCACGTTAAGTGTTGGCATTGCAGAATCGCTGTATGGGGATGATATTGAAAAATGGTTAAAACGAGCAGATCTTTCCCTTTATCAAGCCAAGAGAAGTGGACGTAACCAAATATCCCTTTATGCCCCACCATTACAATTAGAGAATGAGGTTGGCCCTATTGAGGAAGTACAGAAAATATCTAATTGAAGACGGGTAATTCACGTGTCTTTTTTACTTGTCGAATGGATAGGTGCGTATGGATATCTTTAACCGTATCCATGCATTGCAATTGACGTATAAAAGACTCATATCCTTCTAAGTCCTTACTCACTACTTCTAATAAATAATCGTATGCGCCTGACACCACATGACAGCTGATCACTTGGCTCATCTCTGTAATAGCCCCTTCAAAAACATCAATAGAATCCACTTGATGATTACTCAAACTGACCTCAACAAATACCACCATCCCTACACCAACTTTAGTTTTGCATAAATTGGCATGGTATCCATCAATGATGCCCTCTTCCTCTAATCGTTTTACACGACGTGCGCATGGAGATGCTGATAAGCCAACTTTTTCTGCAAGGTCAGCAGTAGATTGGCGTGCATCTCTCTGAAGTAATTCCAAAATATGTCTATCAATTCTATCCATAATCGTTTCCATCAAAAAATGTGCATTCTACGCTATTAATCTCTAATTTAGTCATCATTTTTGCCTAACTTTGCCACACAAAAGCAATAGTTAAAACTCATAATAACAACCATTATTTACATTTGAGTAACATATGATGCTAGCTGGATATCTTGCAATGACCATAACGTTATTATTATGGTCTGGATTTTTTCTTTCATTACGAGGAGGTGCTTTGTCACTGCTCACCCCAGCAGATATCGCATTAACTCGATTTGCCCTGCCTGCACTAATACTATTCCCATGGGTGTGGAAACACAGGTCAACCTTGATAGCTGTCCCAAAACAATACTTGCTCGGGATGTTCATTGGCTGCGGTATTCCCTATTTGCTTGTGGCTAGCTTTGGGATGGAAAATGCACCCGTCGCAGACGGTAGCGCACTCATACCCGGAACGCTGCCCCTATTTGTCTCTGCAATTGCAGTCCTGTTTTTTAAGCAACCTTTAAGTGCTCATCGCATCATTGGCCTGATCATTCTGTCATTAGGTATTACAGGCTTTTTGTTTAATAGCTTTAATCAGTACCAACCGACATTATTTCATGGACATTTGTTCTTTCTTCTGGGGAGCATCATGTGGGCGACTTTTACGATCTGTGCCAGAGTCGCTAACTTGAACGCTTTAGTCAGCGCTGGTTTCATTTCAATTTGCTCTACGGTAACTTTAATTTTACTCGTCGGATTAGACGTACTACCCAGTTACCTCTTCTCACAACCACTTTCTAACTGGCCGTACTCCGAACTTGCCGTACATACGCTAGTGCAAGGCTTTGGTGCGGGCATAATCGCTGCATATACATATTTAAAAGCGGTGACAGTTTTAGGAGCTGAGCGCTCTGCCGCATTTGGTTCAGCAACACCAGCATTGGCAACCTTGATGGCAATGTTCATATTTGATGAGCACCCTTCTGCAGGAATTCTGCTTAGCTTAGGGCTAGTCTGTATTGGCAGCTTAATCGCAAGTAACATCTTTATGAAAAATGATGATTCCCTATTATATCAACCGCCAAAGCATAATTAGGAAAGGCTAAAGTAATACAAATTAAATAAGTTAGCGCCAATAATGCAAAACCAATATGCGCATCGACTCAAGAATGACTCTCGAAAACGAACCAAAAACGGCGCTATAACGAATAGTGTAATAAGGATGTATACTGCACTTTGAGGTCTGACATGTGACGTTGTCACCGACATTAACACACTTAAACAAATCTCAGATACAGACAACCTTAATTTAGAACCTAAGCCCAAAATAAAAACAACAGTAGCAAGCAGAGAAATCATATTGTCACAATGAGATTAATTATCATTTACCTTTAGATTAACGCTTATGACTACTTGGTCAAGCTAAAATCTCAATTTCCCTTCAATCATCTAGGACTTAGACCACATTACAATTTCGCAATTGAGAACGAATCAATTATAGTTGCCAGTGTTAAAATATTTGGGATCTCATATGAAAACACCGTGTATCGCCGCTTGTAAAAATAATGGTGGCATTTGCTCAGGTTGTAAACGGACGATGTTAGAAATCAACCAATGGCAAAGCTATACCGACCATAAGCGTGATGAAATCCTATCAACTTTGTCTAGGCACACTTCTAACCACCAGTGCCCTTCTTGTAACCAACCTGCTACCTGTGACATTCAAGCGGGGAAAAGTCATTGTTGGTGTTTTGAGCTGGAGCCGCGAGAGTGTTTTAAAACCAAACAAGACCAGCTTTGTTTATGCCGAGATTGTTTAGAAAGGCAACCTATATCATGAACCGTACACTAAAATTATTAATTAGATTTTCTAATGGGTAATATAGAAATATATCTTGCTCAAGATCACACTTTTTGATTGCCCATTCTTCTAACCCCCTATAATATCTCGCGCCTGAACTTTCTAACTTAATTCAATTCGCAATTTAATCCATAGCTACTGCTAATGGTTTTTCTTTCAGGTGTAAAGTAATGTCTGCTTCTTCCAATGTCATTAAACTTACTTTTCTAATTGCCATTTTGACGGCTGTTGGTCAAATGACTCAAACCATGTACGTACCGTCAATCGGTCACATGGCTAAAGAGTTCCTAGTGTCACCAGCAGCGCTACAAGCTGTCATGGCCTGCTATCTAATTCCATACGGCTTATCTCAATTTATCTATGGACCTTTGTCTGATCGCCTTGGTCGCAAGCCCATTATTATCTCAGGGCTTGTTATTTATGTTCTGGGTACATTGCTTGCGTTATTTGCCCACCAATATGAATGGTTTTTAGCTGGTAGCTTTATTCAAGGCGTTGGAATTGGCTGTGGAGGCGCGATGTCTCGGACACTAACTCGTGACTGTTTTTCAGGAAACGAATTACACCGAGTAAATAGCCTTATTAGTATGTGTGTTATTTTTTCACCTTTGTTAGCACCTGTACTTGGCGGATACTTGACCGAAGTTTTCGGATGGCGTTCTAGCTATTTGTTCCTTGCTCTGTTTGGGATTGCAGTGGTAATAACGATGGCGACGAGCTTTAACGAAACCTTGCCGATTGAAAAAAGAAAATATGAACGCGTTACCGATAGCTACCGTTTTGTTCTATCTAGCAAGCGCTTTCAAGGTTACTTGCTATGCTTGGTTGCTACGTTCGCAGGCGTCGCTGTTTTTGAAGCGGCAGCAGGTGTATTACTTGCTGGTGTTTTAAAGCTTCCGGCAACGATTGTGAGCATCTTGTTTGTTTTACCTATTCCTGGTTACCTGATTGGTGCAGGCCTATCCAGTTACATCGCACGGAAACGTTCTGAAAAAGCATCACTAATCGTAGGTCTTGTTGCCATCATGGTTGGCTCGTTGATTGTACTTATCCCTGGAATGTTGGGGATGACAACCGCCTTAACGCTTGTTGGGGGAGCAACGGTTTACTTCTTAGGCGCCGGGATCCTATTCCCTGCGGCAACGACAGGTGCACTTTCACCCTACCCGTATCATGCTGGTACTGGCGGCGCAATATTGGGGGGCATGCAAAACTTGGGGGCAGGTATTGCAACACTAATTGCGTCAGCAATCCCTGCGACTGACCAGATGCCTGTTGGCGCAATTATGGCAGTAATGTCCATCATTGCCCTACTTGGACTAATTCGAGTTGCAAAAACTCACGACTCATCAAGTCAGATGCCATTGGCAATATAATTAAAGGGAGGCGTTGCCTCCCTTTTTTATTCACTTTAGACTTAAAGCCTCACCAAAAAACGTGATTCCTTCCCAACCTGTTTTCATAAAGTTACGAATATTCTGGTGATCAGTTCCATCTGGGTTTCCTAGAACATCTTCCCTATAATAGCGACCAAAACAGGCGAGAGCCTGCTCTTTAGTTAGACCATTTAGTTTAGCAAAGGCAAAAATTTTACATGAGCCGTTATTTTGGCCTTGTTCGTTCTTTGTCTCACCATTGGTAAAGGTTGTTGGACTAAAATTATATACGTCGTCAATAACGGCTATAATTTCATCAAACTCTACAGTTTGTGGTGCATCTTTTAGCTTTTGGATCAATGTGTTCACGTCCATATGTCACTCTTTTTAATAAAATCAAACTATATTATGACAATGTGTAACGCTTTCATAGCTAAACTAATTGACCACATCATAAAACCACTTGCTTTAGCAGGTCAGAAAAATAACAAGGTTTTGCATTATGATTAATACTCAGCAGTGTCTATCGCACCATAGTAATAGTTTGATTGACCTTTCACATTGGCAGGATGCCGTTGAGCTGGTAGCTGAACTCTTTCCCAACACGCAATGTCATATCGTGCAGCAGTGCGAAAAACATTTCAGTGTCGTGTCGAGTAGCAAAAAGGATGTTAATTCATTTACCCTACCTTCAACCGAGCTCTGTGATCTGTACGTGGCATTTCTCAATCAACTTCCCAACGTTGAAATAGAAAGCCAGCCAAAAACTATTCACCTAAATCAACACTCTGCTATCGCTTTACCCATTTATTGGTCAAATAAAGAGTTATTCGGTTGTATTGTGGTGCAATTCTCATCGCCAGTAACAGTAGGTTTAGAGAAGTTAATTAATCAAATAGCCCACATACTTCATGGTGACCTATTAAGTTTGTGGAATAAGCACGTGAATGAAGCGTTGACACTGACAGATGAACTGACTGGGTTGCTCAACAGCAACGGCTTTAATTTAATGGGCGAGCAAAAGCTTAAAGATGCTCCCCGTTACGAGCAATCCATTGGGCTGCTTGTTTTAGACGTCGATAAACTCGAGAAGGTAAGCCATGCTTATGGTGTGGAAGCGGCAGACCAGTGCGTTGTAACCGCCGCTGATGTACTTAAAAACGTTTGCCGTGAAACAGATATCATTGCACGTATCGATGAAAAAACCTTTGTCGTCCTATCACTATTGAATACGCGACGTGAACTTAACCAACTTTCTAACCGGATTTTTGAAGATTACAATCAGCTGACTAAAGAGACAGAAAACCTAAGTCTTAGCCGAATTTCTCTAAAACAAACCATTTCAGATTGTTTTAGCAAACCAACGCTTCAAAGTCTGATCGGTAATGCTAGTCAACACACGCCTAGTGACCACTAAAAGCTGAATAGATTTAATCAACCGCTTCCCATTGCGGGGGAGCGGTTAAATTCCATCGTTCAAACTCGGTTGGGCTATAGATTGCCCTTCCTTTCACTCCGACTTGGATTGGAATATCACTAGCGCGTTTCTTTTCATTTAAAATACTCTTTGCCATATCACCAATCATTAACCCTTGCGCCTCACCGAATAAAACAACCCCACCAGCCGTCTTTCCTTTGCCTACAGAAAAATCCCAAAAGCCAAATAAAGGAACTGTTGAGTTTTGGTTTGTCCAAGCCAAGATGTCATCAGCATTCACGCTACGTCCTTCCGAGTCTACAATGGTGTGGTATAACCCGACTATAATTGCCCCAACGCTTTGAGAGGCTGCTCCTTTTATTGCAGCTTTCCAGTCGGATAAGGCGCCAATATTTAGGATATCAACTTCGATTCCCAAGTTACTTTGAATCAAGTTGTATTGAAGGTGCATATAATCACTTGCAATTTTTGACGTTACACCAGAATCGAACAACACAATTATCTTCTTTTTGTCGCTAGGCAGCATGGCGCCAACTTCTCCAATATTTTTTACAAATAATGGCTGCTCAAGAATGCCCGATATTTCGGCCTGCCCTTTGTATTTATTCATGAGCTTTCTAGGGTTTGAGTTCACACCTAAAAACAGAATCGAAATAGGTTCGTTATATAGCTGAGGTAGTAAATAGTTAAATGCGTTGTCGTCTCCCAATATCACAATACGTGGTTTCAACTCTTGATAACGTTCGTAGGCCTTATTTGCCATCATTTGATACTTTTCTTTAGGTAGACGCTTGGTGTTCATCTCAAATCGTTCAATTTGATATTCATCACCCAACCCTTTCTTTATACCAACGACATAACTGGTATCCCACGCATATTCCTTGTGATAACTTTCGATGATTAATACATCAGCCGATAAAGCCAAATAGGGGAAAAACAAAAACAGCGATACAACTAGATGCATAATTTACCTCACCTCAGTTACGATATATTAAGTTTAGAACTTAACGATGATTTTTTAGACCTATACTCAAACTAATAAGCTAAATGGGAAAGAATAAAGATGAGTAGAGCCCAGAGGTTTGAGCAAGGTATTACAAACCCATTTTCGAGTAGGCTTGGCAGACGGATTATATTGATCCTAATTTTGTTAAGCGGGGTCATCACGTTACTGACCACTCTGCTTCAACTATATTGGGACTATAAAGATCAGTTTAATGTTGTCGAACAGCGACATATTGAAGTTCAAACCGTACATGCTGATCTGCTCGCGACGTCTATTTGGAATTTCGACCTCGTTGTTTTACAACAGCGATTAGAAGGTTTGGTCAATCTACCTAAAATCGATTATCTGGAAATTACTTCAGGCACGTACTCTTTTAATGCTGGCCAAAAAACTGCAGGTGATATCGTAGCGGATACTTATCCATTGAACTATCACAACAAGCAATTGGGTACAGTTGAATCCATTGGACACATTTACGTTGAGTCAAATGCACAAGAGATCTACAACTACCTTATCAAGCAATTCATTGTGACGCTGTTACTTAACGCCATCAAAACCCTGTTAGTTTGCACTGTAATACTCTTAGTTTTTCATCAAAGTATTAATCGTCGTCTATTCAAAATCAGTCATTATCTTAGGGAGTACAGTCCTAGGCATCCGCCAGAGCAATTAAAATTAATGCGTGGTGGCTGGATGAAAGAGAATGTCGATGAGCTTGATTGGTTGGGTGAAGAAACAAACCGGCTAACCAGCAACCTAACAACCCTCTATCGAAACATTAAACAGGAAAAGGAACGATTACAGGATTTTGCTCATGTTTCTTCTGATTGGCTTTGGGAAACCAATGAATATGGCAACCTCATTTACTGTTCAGACTCCATGTACGAAGCGCTTGGACTTAGTGCTTTAGACAAACCTTTATTCAGTGATATCCCTCAACTCGCACACGCCACGAATTTGGTAAAAGCGGTCGCTCGAAGAAATGATTTTAATACAATTGAAACGTCGATTACTCTCCACGAGGTGACGCAATATCTCATGTTTCAAGCCCAAGCTCGGTATGTTGATGATAAATTTGTGGGTTTTCGCGGTTCAGCGATAAATATTACCGATTTAAAACTCACGCAACTCGATCTTCAAGCACTTAATCAAAATCTTGAACACACTGTAGCGGAAAGAACGATTGATCTAAGAAACAACATGAAGGAGCTAGAAAGTACCCAAGAAAAGCTGATTGAATCGGAAAAGCTTGCTGCACTTGGCGGGCTTGTCGCTGGTGTAGCTCATGAAGTGAATACTCCTTTGGGAATTTCTGTTACCGCAGCTTCTGTCATCCAAGATACAACAAAAACCCTCAAAGGCGCATTTGAATCTCAATCCCTAACGACGGATCAGTTTGCCTCGCTCATGCAACAAATCACTGCAAGTTCATCTATGTTGGAACAAAACTTAAATCGTGCATCACGACTAATCCGAGATTTTAAACAAACAGCCGTTGATCAAGTATCCGAAAGCCGAAGTCAGTTTCAGGTAAAACAAGTACTTGAAGCCTTAATCGCCAGTTTACATCCTGAAACTAGAAAAGTGCCTGTAATCCCCCAAGTTGAAGGAGATGAAAGCATAATGATGAATAGCCTACCCGGTGTGTTAACTCAGGTCGTATCCAACTTAATTATGAACAGTGTTAACCATGCTTTCGAGCAAACAGCGACACCAGAGATCCTTATCAAGTTTCATTTAAACGATAACTCCAGCATCGATTTGGAATATCATGACAACGGTGTCGGCGTAGCCAAAGAGCTCCACCACAAGATATTTGAACCGTTTTTCACGAGTAAACGTGGTAAGGGGGGATCGGGGCTTGGATTGAATTTGGTGTTCAATTTAGTGAATCAGAAATTAAAGGGGACACTTAGTTTCCATTCAGAACCAGATAGAGGGGTCCACTACACTATTACCTTACCCGTTGTTTTGCCTTCTGAGATCAATAGCAAAGTGAGTTAAGGGTCGATTAATTAATCGGGCAAACTGTCACGTATGCGGATAAAGTCATCCCAATAATCCACCATCAGATCAACCAAATCCGGATCAAAATGCTTGCCCTTTTGCGCTACAAGTTCTTGCATAATTTCATCATCAGGCCAGGGTTCCTTATAGGAGCGTTTGGCCCCTAAAGCATCAAATACGTCAGCTACAGCGGCAATACGTCCACTGATCGGAATCGCTTCACCTTTCAAACCTGCTGGATAGCCAGAGCCATCCCATTTTTCATGATGGGTTGCTGCAATTTCTTTTGCATAATCGATAAGCTTGCGCTTGGATTTACTGAGAATATCGACACCATACTCGACATGTTTCTTCATGATCTCCCACTCATCCGCATCAAGTTTGCCGGGTTTGTGAAGAATGCTATCGGGAATTGCGACCTTTCCGACATCATGGAGAGGAGCTGCATTTTTAATATGGTTAACTTGAGTATCATTGAGGCCATATAACTCAGCAAGACGTTCTGAGATAAGTGAAACACGTTGAACGTGAGCACCCGTTTCCCTACTTCGTGCTTCAACGGCATTTGCCAAGTTATAAACAAGTTCTTTCGAGGTTTCCCTTAGATCTAACATCAGATTTAGGTTTTCAAATGTTAGGCCAATATTTTGCATATAGATTTCCAATAGCTTTCTGTCTAATTCACTTAACTCTCGCTTGAGATTCACGTAAAGCAAATTATCGATATCGTGCTCATCACTTAATAGCAGAACAAATGCATCACCAAAGTGTTGAGACTTCTTAGAGTCAAGTACTTGCTTGCACCGATTTGCTACCACTTCAGGCAATAAATCAAAGTCGCACTTATTTGAAAAATCAACATAACCACCTGTTGCAGCTAATGTTAATGCCCTGCACTGCTCACCATCGGGTGATGGTTGAGCTAAGCAATAAAATGCCGATGCATCTAAATTGAGGAGAGAGGTTAGCTGACTGAGGACTGATGAAGCATAAGTTTTTAAGGTGGTAGTATTTTGAACATTTGCAGATGCTTTAATAACGCGAGAAAGACCTTCTTTTTGTTCTTCAATTAAACAGAGGTCACGGTAAGAACGGAGCATTGAATATAAGAGCGTTTTTAACTTTTGGGTCGTAAGCTCAGTTTTCTCTTTGTAATCATCAATATCATACTCTTGTATGACGAGATCTTCTGGCGCTTGCCCGGCTTGTCCGGTTCTCAAAACGAGTCGAATCTTGTGATCTTTCGTCTGCTCCCTGACATATTTTACTAAGTCTAGGCCAGCATGTTCTGTTTCCATCACAACATCAACCAGTGCCAACGCGATACCATGCTCCTTATCAAGGATGGATTTTGCTTCTGATGCAGACAATGCAGAGATCAATTCAAGACCACGCCCCTGGAACTTAAATCCGCTTAACGCTAGTCGAGTTACCAGATGCATTTGTTCATCATCATCCACCAACAATACGCGCCAAGGCGTAGTTAATTCCTCTGGCTTACTCGAACTCTCATCCAGCCTAGCGTTATTAGGTTGTCGTTTATCAGCGAAAAGCTCCATGCTCTGACACTCCTTAGCATCCACAACTTAGGTTTAGCACAAAATCGACTTAAATGGTTAATTACGATACGAAAATGAGAGTGAATTTTCTTTGTGAGTACAATCATATAACACGAATTGCTTAACCATTAATTTCATAAAATTAACTATTCTAATACTGCCATATAACAATAATGCTTTAGGTGACCCGATGAAAAAGGTATTACAATATTTCCCACTCTACGTAGTGGTCTCTGTGTTAGCTGGAATTCCAATTCTTATTTCAATCTCGATGGCTATTGAACTAGTTTCGAATCAAAAGAACGCAGTAGTCCATGCAGAGAAAGATAAAGAAAGCGTTCAGCTTATCTTGCTGTATGACAATCTCGCACACAACTTAGCGGTTGAGCGTGGATTAACAGCGGGAGTGCTTGGAAGTAAAGGGAATAGTAAGCAAGTCGAAAAATTGCAGAACCATCGTTCTACGGTTAATACGCATGTAAATGCATTCCTTGATTTCCAACCAGTCTATCTTGAAAATCAATTTGTCCATGCTTTACGAAAGGACGTAACCGCACAACTAAACGAGCTCACTAAAGTCCGAAATGAGGTCGATACGCTTAGGCCTAACCTCTCTCCTTTCGCGTATTATTCCAATTTAAATCAACTGGCCATAGATAATGCCACTACCTTAAGTTCTTTGCTCAATAACCCACAAGTTTCTTCACTCGGTAGTGGACTCGTTTCAGTTATCACGATGAAAGAACGTGCCGGTCAGGTACGCGGTGCATTGAACGGTGCATTCGCGCGTCAAAGTTCAACTCTAGGCCAATACACCTCAATCGAAGGGTACATAAAATCGGGTGAGTATGGTCAAAGAATGGCATTCATTACCCTGCCCAACCAATATGCAGTGATGTTAAATCGTGCGATTAAAAGTGATACATGGCAGAAAGTGGTTGAGATACAAAATTCCTACCTCTCTCAAAAAGCAACATTATCCTCCCTTGTTGGCCCCGAATCTTCTCAGTGGTTTGGTATGGCAACAGAGCGAATTAAATCCTTAAATAATGTTCGGAATGAAATACAGAAAGAGATGACAGCTCTTGCTTCTAACCAAGCGAATAACGCTATTTTCATGCAAACTATGTTATTCACAACAACCACATTACTTGCCCTTATCTTAGTTGGTTCTCTTTATGTATGTGTTAAGAACCTTAAACTGCGCGTTGGGCTACTAACCGAGAACCTCGCGACTATGTCGAACCAACGAGATCTCAGTATTTCTCTTGAGAACCATGGCAAAGATGAAGTTTCTCTAATTTCAAAAAGCGTCAACGGTCTAACTCAAAATCTGAAAAAATTACTGTCCGACATAACACGCGCCAATGACCACAGCTCTGACAGACTGGAGCAGATCGTTCAAAATGCGACGAATTTAGGCGAAAGCAGCCAGTCCACCACAGCCAAGTGCGATAACATCGCGACTGCAATGACCGAGCTTGCACAGTCGAGTCATGATATAGCAACATCATCCGAACGGTCGCTTGAAGAAACCAAACAAATGACTGAAAAAGTTCTGGCCTGCCAAGCACAAAGCAAAGAGTCTTTCCATGTAGTTGAAGCGCTAGTTGATCAGATCGAACAAACTCAAAGTTGCATGCAGCAGCTAGAGGAAGATGCGAGTAGCGTAAGCAAGATCGTAGATACGATAAATGGCATCTCTGAGCAGACAAACTTGCTCGCTCTCAATGCCGCCATTGAGGCTGCCCGAGCCGGTGAACATGGGCGTGGTTTTGCAGTCGTCTCTTCAGAAGTAAGAGATTTAGCCCAACGAAGTAAAGAAGCGACAGAGTCCATTGGTCAACTTTTGCAAAACATGACCAGCAATACTCAAACCGCAGTAGAAAATATGAATAAAAGCCGCACCGCAACCGATTCAACTCACTCGTCGGTCTCACAGGTAGCTGAGAGTGTCGGTGAGTTAGAATCCATAATTGAGCTTGTTAACGCGCACATAACCAGCATTGCTAATGCAACAATTGAACAATCTAAAGCTAGTGAAGCCGTGGATAAAGATATTGATGTCTTAGCTGAAATTGCTCAGAACACAGGGGAACTTGCCAACAACTTGAATAATGTCGTCCATAACTACCGCACAGAAGCTAAGCATGTGCAGAACCAACTTCAAACCTTTAAATTGGCATAAAAACTAGGCTAACATGACGTATTGAGGCATACCAAAGTTATGCCTCAATACGGTCACCATTTTTTCATTAAGCGACCAACAAGATTTGGATGATATGCCCAACAATGATCGAACATACTCATCAATTCAGGATTTCCGTATTTAGATAAGCTGATAGCGTGAAAGCGATTCTTTTTCTCTTTTAATGCCATCACCCGCGCGTGTAACGCTTCAGATTGTTTTGGCGCAATAAAGTCAGAAATTACCACCATATCTGCGTTTTTATATTTATCACCCAACATCAAGTCAACACATTTGCCCAAAACGGGTTCTAAATCAGTGCCACCGTGAAAACTGTATGACAGGAAGTCACTGGCTTCTCGTAAACCATCTTGCCTAGTTAATTCATACGTAATTTGCTCAGTTGAAAATAGAATAACAAAACATTCTCTATCCTCTGCTAGCGCGATTTGCATTAAGGCATAGGCCATTGCTTTGGCGCACTGTTCTGGGAATCCACTCATAGAGCCTGACGCATCAACACAAACGATAAATGGCCCTTTTTCGACGTCAATTTGCTTGTTGTCAGGTTTCTGTGCTTTGACTTTACGCAAAGTGCGAGACTTACCCTGCATTCGATAGTTCATTAGCCGCTTGTCAGCGAGGTTTTTGTAGAAAACAACTTCTAGTTCCGGATAAGCAAGAAACA
Organism: Vibrio sp. NTOU-M3; assembly: GCF_040869035.1. NCBI lineage: Bacteria > Pseudomonadati > Pseudomonadota > Gammaproteobacteria > Vibrionales > Vibrionaceae > Vibrio > Vibrio sp. NTOU-M3. The sequence goes on along the minus strand of NZ_CP162101.1, from coordinate 1,411,685 downwards.
TGGTTTCATTTGGAAGAAGTTTGTTTAAATCGTCACTTTGATGAATACCCACGATGTCGTCAGTAGCTTCGTCCGATTTCTCTTCGACCATCTGTAATTCTTCTACCGGCGCTTTGTTTAGCTCAGGATCATCAACGTGTCCGGCCATTCGTCCTAGTTTTTCAGCGATATCTTGCAGGCCTTTATTCTTTTTCAAAAATTCGGCATGACGCTTCATAACGGTTAAATCCGTTTTACTCAGCTTAGCGGAAGCCATATCCCACAAGCGCCCCACACTACCGATATCCCCTTCTTCCGCGACCTTGTCCATGTTCTTCATGGTTTCCATTCGTTGATAAAGGTCTTTAAGTACTTTCTCCTTGTTTGTCTCTAGTTCAGAAACCTGTGCTTGTAATATTGCATCAGAAAGACTCTTGTACCATTCATCACAAAAGTAATGCGGGAACATCGGGTTATGTACCCCTTTGTTTTTCTCTATCAAGCGACGAGCTTGAAGATAGAACGCAGAATGCCACTCCAGTTTTTTGATGACTTCATGAATATCATTAAAAAAACGTTCTTCATCCCAGTGAATAACTTCTTGATACAGTGCGAGCTCTTGTTGGAAGCGCTCAGTTTCGCAGACTTTAGTGATTCTCTTTTTTACGCTACCACGCCACTTCAGTAGATGGTTTTTAACCGAGCTTTTTACCCCTTTATTTTCAGCCATAACCATGACTTGAGAACGAGCCATTAAGTCGTTAACTGCGGAGTCAATAATGCCTGAATCCGCGATCATCAAAGCAAGGTTTAAACCATCTGCACCGAGCATGCCCGCCTCCTTAAGAGAAAAATTGATTTAGGTTTTTAAAACGAAAAACCGTACGTTCACACTCGGTTTTAGTAGATTCGATTAATTGAGAAAGGTTTTGTAGGCTTGCTTCCATCGTCCGTGGGATATCTTGGTCGACGAATGCATGAGGCAGTGCACCATGGAAGTCAGATCGCGCTTTTCTTAAAGCATGTTCTGCTTGTTCAAGTTGCTCTAATGCAGATTGAGATTTGTCTACCCAGCTTTGGTATAAAGCGTCATCTAGCCCTTTATTTGTCACCAACGCCACAAGTACAGCTCGGTTCGCAATATCCTTAATGACTAGATTATTGGCAGCATCAACATCGAAGCGTAACCGGCACATGTTGGTGTTTTGGTTAACGTAACCATAAACATCACCATGTCCATCTTTTATCACACGCTCAAGTTCATTCTTAGGAACGTAAACCCAACGGCTATCGCCTTTTTCTGATTCAGATACCGACATATTGCTTTGCAACAACACAAGTTTAACCAAATCAAATGCACTGCCCACTTTGTAGCTTTTCGCCCCAGAAATATCGTAGTGGTTAACCTGCTTTTTCAATAGGCCGGTCGTTGATTCACTGGATAACTCAATGCCAAACTGCGACTCTAGAGCTTGCTGAACATCTTCCAGCTCCTCGCGGCAATAGTTCACTTGCTGTTCAACACCTTGTTGGTTGAATGCATGGTTGAGCGCAAAATGATGAATAACACTGCGCACAACGTCACGTGATTCAGGGCTGTTCCATAAGCAGTCCTGTAGTAGCAGCAAGTCCAAAGGATTAATCGCGTCTCGGCCATTAAAATACGCACTCGCCTTAAGTAGTTTGACCGCTTTCTTCCAGCGTCTATCCGAAATGTATAAATCACCGTCTGATAGCGTATTTGTCTCTGCGGCTTGCTCTAACATATTTTTTAACTCGTAGAGCTTTTCAAACACATCATCAGAAAGCTCTAATTGTTCAAGTTCACTTTGCCATTGATGGTATTCTGCATCAGTAATGGCTAGACCTTCAGGAACTTTCGCCTCTTGAGAAGTGCCAACCGTTAACATAGATTTGAAGTTTTGTTTATTTTGGATGCGGTTTACGAATACTCGGACTAACATCCGGTCATACAATGCTTCTAAGCCACTGTCTTCGTCAGGCAATTCATTTGAAGCTGAAACCAACAAGCGCATTGGCACACGCTCAATTTCATTACCATTTTTGAAGGTCTTTTCGTTCACAACAGTCAGTAGCGTATTCAGAATGGCGGGACCAGCCTTCCAAATCTCATCAAGAAATACGACTTGAGCAGTTGGAAGGTAACCCTCTGTTAGCCGTACGTAACGGCCGTTATCTTTCAACTCTTGAATACTTAACGGACCAAACACTTCCTCAGGTGTGGAGAATCGTGTCATCAGATATTCGAAATAAGAAGAGCTATCAAAGGCTTGAATCAGCCGTTTAGCTATTAGGCTTTTCGCGATTCCCGGAGGACCAAGTAAAAAGACACTTTCACCCGCAAGTGCAGCAAGCAAACACATCTTTATGGTATCTTCACGTTCGTAAACACCATCAGACAAAGCTTGAGCGAGCTTGTTGATCCGCTCAGATAGCAAAGCTTTTTGAGAATGTGATGCTCTAGTAGGGCTGATCATGCTTCGTTCCTTTCACCTTAGCCGTATGCTATGTATATATAAATTTATACATTTGTTATCACTTTGTTACAAGTGGATTTTTTATCAGACGGATATTTATAGCAGAACGAATTTCTGTGACTTATGATGTAATCATTGTTTGCATTAATGATAATTAAATCACTGTTCTAAGAAGAATATACAAGTTGATACTCAAAGATGAGCCTGCCAATCCTTCTCGTTAGTGGTAATGTAAAGCAAGCTTAGAAGTGTCGCTTATAGAAGACAGATGAATCATAAAAAACACAACACAACCATACATCGCTGGAAACGTATTTCGCTCGTTGAAGAGACCGTTACGCTACCTACAAATCAAACTATTCAACATACAACAATCATTCATCCAGGTGCGACGGTGATTCTTCCAATCACTAAAGACAACCAAATTGTTCTTATTAATCAATTTCGCCCTTCTTTAAAAAAGTGGTTGTTGGAGTTGCCTGCTGGAACCATCGAAGCAAAAGAAGACACACTTACTTGCGCAAAACGTGAACTTGAAGAAGAAACAGGATACAGTGCTGAAACATTTATCCCTATGGGACAAGTAACACCTATGGCTGGTTTCTGTGATGAGATCCAATACCTTTATGTGGCAAAAAATCTATCCAAAACCAATCGTTACGAATGTGATGAAGACGAAATTATTGAAGTAATTACCCTTTCTTTACCTGAGTTGGAACATAAGATCATTCAGGGAGAAATTACCGACGCCAAGACCATCGCTTGCTTGAGTAAAGCAAAGCTTTGTGGATTTATTTAGGAGTGTGGCATGGATTTTAGATCAGATACGGTAACTCGACCAACGGCAGCAATGCGCGAAGCAATGGCCAATGCCATTGTCGGAGATGATGTTTATGGCGATGACCCAACGGTCAATGAACTGGAACATTGGGCTGCTGAACGACATGGCTTTGAAGCTGCACTTTTTACAACATCAGGAACCCAAGCCAACCTTCTTGGTTTGATGGCGCATTGTGAACGTGGCGACGAATACATCTGTGGTCAACAAGCTCACAATTATCGTTATGAAGCAGGTGGTGCCGCAGTGTTAGGTTCGATTCAACCTCAACCAATTGAGAACAATCCAGATGGTACCTTGGACCTCAGTAAAGTGGCTGCTGCGATTAAACCCAATGACAGCCATTTTGCACGTACGAAGCTTTTAAGCTTGGAAAACACCATTAACGGCAAAGTACTTCCGATCTCATATCTTGCACAAGCCCGAGAGTTTGTAGATAAACACAAGCTATCATTACACCTTGACGGCGCACGTGTATACAACGCAGCAGTCGCGCTTGATATCGATGTCAAAGAAATCGCCCAATACTTCGATTCGATGACAGTATGTCTCTCGAAAGGATTATGCGCGCCTGTTGGCTCTTTATTACTTGGTTCAAAGGAATACATCGCCAAAGCACGCCGACTACGTAAAATGGTTGGGGGTGGTATGCGTCAGGCTGGAATTCTTGCCGCTGCTGGCAAACTAGCATTAACAGAGCAAGTACTACAGCTAAAAATCGACCATGCGAACGCGAAACGTCTCGCCAACGGTCTCGAAAAACTCGATGCATTCGAAGTGAAATCCGACTTTGTTCAAACAAATATCGTTTTCGCTAAACTAGCGGAGTCTGTTGATGCTAATACGCTTGTCGAACAACTTTCGCAAGAAGGCATCACTGTGTCTGCCGGGAATCCAATCCGCTTTGTAACGCATCACGACATCACTGAAACGGATGTCGATTTCCTACTCGAAAAACTTAAGCAATACACATAAGTACTATTTTGTTGATCTCACCACATTGAGCTTCCCCTTAGGGGAAGCTTTATTTTACCTAAATACAATAGGTTATTGAGATCCTGATATGAAATATGCCCCCCTATCACTTGTCTTTCTAATTGCTTCATTTTCTACATCAGCAGCACAGCAATTTGGTGATCCAATAATTGGAGAGCGTAAAGCACCAAGCTGTGTTTATTGTCATACAAAAGATGGCTCGCCAGAAAACAGCGGTTATCCCCACCTTAATGGTCAAAATGCCGAATACTTATATCAATCAATGAAGTCTTATCAAACGGGGCAACGCAAAGGACCTCTCGCTGAAATGGTGAAAGCTCAACTTCAAAAGCTCAGCGATCAAGATTTAAAAGATGTTGCCGCGTTTTATGCTGAGCTTCCCTAGCTCGTAAGCAAAAGGCAACCTAATCAAACCTAGTGCCTCTTGAACTTAGGTTGTAATCTTAACGATGACTCAGATCTGAGCCTGTAAATAACATGTTATAAACACTCAGAATATACCTACAACCAATAGGCCTTGAGGTGTTTTTGCTTGTCTGCCGCGGTCAATTCATATCCACAAAACAAAGACAAACAAATGCGCTACCAATAAATCATACAGAAGATAAATAACAACATTACATTCAAACAGCAATTGGCAGCTAACGCCTTCCTGACATTTCAACAGTTCTGATCATTACGATACGCATCGCCTTCAAAATATATAAATAGAACGATGAATAAACGTGTAATTATTATAACCAGTTGCTTAGCAATGACTCTCCTAGGATGCGCGAGCAATGAAACTGTTCGACAAATGACTAATAAAGCCGATAGCCTTACAGATTACGAAGTTTGCTATCAAAATTCGTACTTAATGTACGATAAAACTCAGGCCAGCTACCGCAACACACTAAAACGTGAAAGGATCAACCGAGGTATTTCAAAAGAAGAAGCCTGTATGAAAGGCTTATTTGAAGGGAATAAATTAGGTTATGAACACTTCGTTACACATAAAGTAGAAACCGATAAAGAGCAGCAATCCTAAGCAACTGAAATGTATCGCCTGCCACAACACATGACAGACGATACTCTAAAACATTATTGCGTAACACCTGCGATTACTGCGGGCTCATCGGAGACCGTCGGCATCGTACCGATGTTAGCATCTCCAGTGACTCCAGTAGGCACAGGTGCAGCAGGATCACTTAATACTAGACTGTCACATTCTCCCGGTGCGGTTTGCATAGTTTGCTCAATCTCTAACGCTTTTATCACGTATTGATTGCTTGACCCCATGACTACACCATCAGCAATGGAAAACACAGGTTGATAACGGCCATCACCATCCGTTGCACTGGGAACACCCCAAAAGCTGCCATTACCACCATAATTCAACAAAAACGTTTGCTGAGCATAGACACCTGCATTTCCGCTACGATCGTTTGCTGAAGTATGTTGATACGTGAACTGTATTGGCCTATCGAAACTTAAGTAATTACCCGAACTATCTTTCAGTGTAGCCATTTGATTCCATGTCTGTAATCCAGTTTCCCATACATAGAATTCAGTTGTAATTGCAGGATCATAAATATCCCACGGGTTACTAACACTTCCAATGATCATCGGCCCACTACGAACTCCCCAACTATGTGGAGACGACGAAATATCGCTTTCCGTAAGAGAAGAAGCAAACCTGACTGGCTCTGAACTTGTACTACTCACAAGTGTTAATGCGTTACCACCTGTGTTACTAAAGGTAAAAGAAAAAGGTCCCGTCGTTGTTTCATAAGGACTTCCAGTACCTGAATAGTTAACCAAATCAGTAGACTGGAAGGTACCAATTGGGCAATTGTCGTAGCACGTAAAGGTGACCGAACCAGAATTAAGTAACTCACCAGAACCTGTTTCACTACCATTGATAAAGGTTTGTTCGTAATAAGTCAGGCTTGTTTTTCCTTCAAGGTACTTAACTTCCCCTCCAAGCTGATCGGAATACATATATAACGAGTCATTGGTCGATAATGAAATCAGTGTCGGGGTGATTTCAGCCACTTCAGGTCCACTCTCCCCCCATTTTAGCTTACCCGTTTTATAGAAACCGTCCTGTCCCACACTATCAGCAGTAACTGTGAGGTAGTTTACAACCCATTGGTCATAGTTTGGGTCGCTAAAAATTGCACTATCCCAATATGAGAATAGAATGCCTCGTGCTTGGCTAAGTGCTAACGTTTTCACGCTGTTTTTAATCAATCTGCCAGGGGCGACAACTGCCGTATAATTGCTAGAGCCGCCAGCAGTTTCTCTCACAACGGTATCTCCCGTTACGATACCGCCATTTTGCTCAGTCCAAAGCCCCCAATACCCGATAAAACCGTAGCTTTCAAAACTACCGTTATTATCACCATCATACTTAATTGAAAAACCACTATTGACGCTGATACTGCTTCCCGTTGAAGCACTAAATAAGTCATAACGATGAACCACGTCATTAAACTCAGTACGGCTATAGCAAGTGCCAGTATTGTTTCCTGATTTATAAGGTAGATCTGAAAAATCCCCATTAACACTTTGCATTAGAACATGGGTGTTATTGAAAGTAAGTGCGTAAGACTCTTCGCCATAAGCACCACGGTCAAACCCTGTTAATGCCGTCCCAGAAGTTCTATCACTACTCATAACGACACTTGCTCTTTGAACATTTGTTTGTCCGTCTGCGTTGTATTGTTCGTAAATAGTAAAGCCTATTGACCCGGGAACATCATCAACCGTCACGACCTCGCCCGTTCCACGCTGATTGTTCGTGTCGAATGACTCAAATAAATCGAAATTAAAGGTAAAGCTACCAAATGGGTTGGCGTCGGTTGCACCTTGAGAGACTTCTGCCTTAAATTTTATCGCTTGGGTTTCATTGCCATCCCCCATTTCCGGCATCCATGCATTGACGATAAGTGGGGAAAAATCATTGCTCCGCGTCACTGAAGATATAACCTTCATATAAGTCGTGGCATTTGCCCCTGAAGACTGCCCATCCGCTCCTCCTTCTTCATCAAAACACGCAGCCTCGTCAGCCAAAATGAGGTAAGCGCCGGTATTAACGAACTCCAAGCTATTAAATTGAGACGTAAAACAAAGGATACTGTTCACAAGTTCTATTGGCTCTAACGCTTCATTCCAAACATAGCTTTTTTGCTCAACATTTGAGTAATCAGTATTCGCATCATTAAATGCTGCAAAACTACTGCTTACACTTAAAACACTCAGCACCAAGATCATGTTATTCACTTTCATTTGTCACTACCTCCAACTGTTCGGGTAGCTCTAGTGACGAGGTTGAGACAGCAGAAGCACTAGAACTGTCCCCACACCCACTCACCATCCAACAAAGCGCGAATATCGCAGCCATCTTAATAACCCACATTTTCATACCCCCTCCTTGTATGAAGTCATACTAAATAGCTCAATAAAAAACCGAATACTACTGAGAATATTAGTACTAAAGCATGAGAGTCATGCATGTTAAGTCACTTCATTTAAATGGATGTGAATATCATTGTGAAATATAAGGACATTTAATTTGAAGAAAGTTAAACACTGAATGCGTTGGCTTACATTAATGAAGAGTAAATCATGAATGGTGCAAGACAAACCTATTGAAGAATAAAAAAAGAGCCGCTATGTGCGACTCTTAAAATTTATTCTTTTCCAAAGAATTGTAGACTTATTCTTTGCCGAATACGTTGTTTTCTTGCTCTTGTACGCGGATGAAAGTCGTACGCTTAGTTAGCTCTTTAAGCTTTGCTGCGCCTACATATGTACAAGTTGAACATTTCTATCTGGTTGAATGACGACGCTACCTTATTTCGCCGTCAATATTATCGCAAAAGCCAACTCGTGGATTACTTACTTCATGTAAATAAGCCTTGCATGGCCAAAGAACAAGAAGTAGAAGTCAAAGCGAAACTGCAAACCAAAGAAGGTATGGCATTTAAAAATATGTTTGTAAATGCCCGAGGTAAAGATACCAAAGCGCCAGAACTCAAGCCTATTGGTCAAGTAGAAGCTAAAGATTCATTCAAAGAGGTAAAAAACCAGACAATGAACGATGTATTAGCACGGCACCGAGTACCAATCGAGTTAATGAGCGTTTGTCGAGAAAGCATGACATCATTAGATCTCAACAAAGTTGATTGGTTGTTTCACAAGAATGAGTTGCTACCGCTGATTGACATGATGCAAGAATTAAATGACTTTATAGGTTACGAAGTGATCAAAATAAACAGATACGAAAAACAAGATCTAGCACAGCGATAGAGATGACACCCATTTACAAAAACTTGCTCATAAATTAATTATTCGAGCAACAAGTTGCCCGCTAGAGACCTGTATCCCGTTTCCCTTTTAATTGTATTGATATCAACTTACAAGTTGCGTAAACAACATACAAAATACTTGAGGAGACTTGGTATGACTAAAGCAGTCAAAGTGGGTGATACAGGTACTGATCACGATGGTTTTCCACCGACACCAGTAACCGCTGGTTCACCGGACGTTAATTTTGATGGCGTTTCTGCGGCTAGAGTCGGTGATCCTTTAGCTCCTCATGATAAACCTAAGCACCCTCCTCATGGGCGTTCTATTGCTTCTGGCTCCTCAACTGTAAAAATCAATGGTAAACCCGCAGCCATAACTGGCGGCAGTATTTCATGTGGTGGAGTCACTATAGGGAGCGCATCTGTTAATATAGGAGATGTTCCCCCCTCCTCTACAAGCAATTCATTTGTTCCTGTAAGCATTGGAACTTCTAAAAAAATAACTTCGTTATCGTTTTCTTACGGAGCAAATAGAGAAACACTAACGTCTACATCTCGGCATTACACTGATATCAATCTTCATGCAAAAACAACCGGATATAGTCCTGGAGAGTCCGTATCAGTCAAATTAAATGGTGTCATCGATAAAACGATAGTCGGGCACGTTGACGACAACGGAGAAGTTTTTGTAGCCAATATTCTTCAACAAGACCATTTAGAAATTGAAGGGAAAATACAATGAGTAACTTAGAAGCGACTTCTGGAGATATAACAGCTTCTGTCGAATTGAAGCGTCCTCGTTTCTCCGACCTATGGAATGCATACTCAGAAGTAGGAGCAAAAAAAGCGAGTGAAGTCTATCCGCTTGTGGGCGGACACGTCGCGAAGCTCTACGAGTCAGATCCAATTAGCTATGCTAATGCTTGTGCATTACGAATGAGCCGAGGGTTTAATTACGGTGGTTTTCCAGTACCAAGTGGAACAATTATTGAAACTTACCCTATTTACCGTGTTAGAGGTGCAGATCAAAAGGCCTATATATTACGAGTAAAGGATCTAATAAAATACATTGAATTTAATTGGGGCAACCCTGAATATGAGATGGATCCTACTGATATTTCTGAAATATCAGGTAAAAAAGGTGTCATTATAATATCTGTTAGTGGCTGGAATGATGCTTCCGGACACGTAACGTTATGGGACGGTTCTAAAACTGGCGATGGTAGCTCTTACCAAGACCCTAGTTACTTTCCAAGTCGCTACCCCGATGGCACTGTCAAAGCAAAAAAGGTAATGCTGTGGGAATTAAAAGACTAACACCTATATTCGCTGTTTCTATTCTTCTAACGTTTGGTTGTAAAGCGAGCAATACGTCAGTTGATGATTACATAATTGAAGCCCGTAAAGACCTTAAAAACTACGCATTAGTAAAGTGCTTACGTGAAATAGATCCAGAGAGCACCTTAGGTAAAGACTTGAGTTATGCTCAAAGGGCTTTTTCATTCATGGGAGGTGGTCGGTACTCAGTTATTCAAGATGAAGAGACATTTGAGGTTAAACACGACCCGTATCAAACGGTAAGCGATTACATGAAGAACGAAGCAAAAAAATCAATAAGTCATATGAAGGGAGGCTCTAGCTCTCAGAGTATGAGTTGCTTACAAGTATTTCACTCCGCAAGCTTTGATAACTTAGTTTCCCAACAAGACACTTATATATTTAGATAAGAAAATTCCCCTTGTTACTAGCAAGGGGAATTTTATATGCATTATTTAATGTTTTATATCCAAACCGAGTGACATTAAAATAACTTGTTGCGTAATTCGATGAAACTAGATCAGGAATTCAAAACCTGATCGACTATATCAGTTAATCATCGTAGCCTTATGTCGAAACCTCTTGGCAAAACAACTAACTGGAAGCAATCCAACATAGCTTTAATCAATCGTGACTCACTCACTTTCTGAATTTATGAAGAAGCCATAAGCAAATGGAAGCAAAGCAAGCCGTTCCTCTTATCCTACCAATGGAAGGAGTAGCCTTTGGGGAACAAGGACATCCTCACAGTCTTGCGGTAGGTTGCCAGAAGCTCTACAGCTCCAATAATAAGTAGAAAACACGGTATGGTTACCACAATCGCTCGCTCTCAGAAACAGCCATGTATCAAGTGAAGCAGTTGCTAAAAGGGAAACTTAGCCTTGGAAACTACGACGCTAAAGTTGGTGAAACCTACGCCATGATTAAAGTGCTAAATAAGCAGACGGGACTTGGTATGTCTACAACTCAATATATTGTATGAAAACAACTCAATTTTAGACAGTTTGGTTTCCTGTCCGAATTACTGAACAAAGCCGCATGACGATGCAGTATACTCACTCCGCTCCAGATCACCTATCAGAAGCTATCACTCATAACCCACTCGCTAACTTGTAATGTCGCCACAAAAATTTTTCTCGCTCACTGTCGCCACTTTACGATTTTCAGGCAAAAAAAGAGCCGCTAAATGCGACTCTTAAAATTTATTCTTTTCCAAAGAATTGTAGATTTATTCTTTACCGAATACGTTATTCTCTTGCTCTTGTACACGGATAAAAGTCGTACGCTTAGTTAGCTCTTTAAGCTTTGCTGCACCAACGTATGTACAAGTTGAACGTACGCCACCAAGAATGTCTTGAATGGTGTTATGTACGCTACCACGGAATGGTAATAGTACGGTTTTTCCTTCAGCAGCTCGATAACCTGCTACACCGCCAGAGTGCTTATCCATCGCGCTCTTAGAAGACATGCCGTAGAACTTCATGAATGATTCGCCGTCTTTTTCAATGATTTCACCACCAGACTCTTCATGACCTGCAAGCATACCACCAAGCATGACAAAATCTGCACCACCACCGAAAGCTTTAGCTACATCACCCGCACATGAACAGCCGCCATCACCAATGATCACGCCACCAAGGCCATGGGCCGCATCACCACATTCAATGATGGCCGAAAGCTGAGGGTAACCGACACCAGTTTTAACTCGCGTCGTGCATACTGAGCCAGGTCCAATACCAACTTTAACGATATCTGCACCCGCTAAAATAAGCTCTTCACACATGTCACCTGTAACCACGTTACCTGCAGAGATCACTTTATCTGGGAATGCTGCACGTACTTTTTCAATATATTCGACTAGATGTTCTGAATAGCCATTCGCAATATCTATGCAAATGAAAATGAGCTCGTCGCTTATTGCCATAATGTCTTTTGTCTTCTGGAAATCAGCTTCCGAAGTCCCTGTTGATACCATGACATTATTCAAAACAGAACTATCAGCACTCTTCACAAAGTCAGCCCAATCATCAACGGTGTAATGCTTATGAACCGCCGTCATCACGCCATGCTCAGACAACGCTTTTGCCATAGCAAAACTACCGACAGAGTCCATATTAGCTGCAATAACTGGCACACCAGACCATTGACGGCCACTATGCTTGAATGTAAAATCGCGGGTTAAATTTACTTGAGAACGGCTTTTTAGGGTAGAACGTTTCGGGCGAAACAGGACATCTTTAAAACCTAACTTAAGTTCTTGTTCGATACGCATTGTGTAATTCCTTGATTCATCATGTATGTGTCATCGCAGAGTGCGTAGTAAGGCGTTGGCAGACGCCATTACTGTTCTTCGGACACAAAAAAACCGGAGCGTTGGCAGACGCTCCGGTTTTCAGCATTATAGGCTGTGATTTATTTCCTACAAGTCTGATATTTGCATTTTTTTTGTGATACTATTTTGAAATCTGCAAATCTGCGGGTACCACGCCAACAGCGTCACTTCACTTAATCTTTAACTAACAAAGACTTAGTCAAACAAAAGACTCAAAAGATCATATAGCAAACGTTTCCAGCAAACGATAGTTCCGTCATGTTTTTACAAAACACACTCAATATTCCACGTTTCTATTGTTCACCAATCTACGGATATGGGGCAATAAATCACTCGCTAACAACCCAATTTCTCCATTCTTTTTGGCTTCTACATCTGCAGCGACGCTGTGAAGTAATACGCCTAACTTAGCAGATTCGCTTAACGAATAACGCTGAGCTAACAAACTAACCAATATTCCGGTCAATAGATCCCCCATCCCTCCACTTGCCATTCCCGGATTACCCGCAGCACAAACATAGACTTGGCTACCATCACATACCAGTGTGCCCGCCCCTTTTAAAATGACGATTCCACCGTATTTACGCTGAAGTGTTTTAATGGCTTGATAGCGGTCAGATTCAATTTCTTTAACCGTAATATCAAGTAACTTTGCAGCTTCTCCCGGATGCGGTGTAATAATGCGGTTGTCATCTTTGAAAGTATGATTAGCAAGGAATGTTAACGCATCTGCGTCAACTACTTTGGATTTTGAGCTTTGGCTTAACTTAAGGAATCTTTGTTCAGATTCTTCATCCAACCCAAACCCGGGACCAAAAGCCAAAACATCCGCCCAATTTAGCCTCTTTTCAAATAACTCATGGTTCCCCCAATCTCCTGACATGACTTCCGGGGTATGAACTAAAGCGGCGTGCAAATTAACACGATGGGTCAGCATGGCAGTTAACCCACAACCAGTCCTGACACAAGCTGAACCAGTGATAAGAATCGCACCTCCCATACCTTCATTCCCGCCAACGAGTAAAGCTTTACCGTGACTTCCCTTATGAGCGGACTGAGTACGTTGCATAAATGCATTCTCTAAATCGATCGACTGCAAAATCTCAGCTGAACACACGTTGCCTTTATCAAAATGCTTATCAACATTTAATCCTGCGAAATGGAGCTTACCCACAAAATCTCTTGCACTTCCAGTCATTAGCCCTTGCTTTAAGCCAATAAAGCTCACTGTGTGGGCTGCAATGATGGTTTCACCAAGGTTAGTCCCTGTATCACTGCATAATCCTGAAGGTATATCAATTGCGATTACGGGAGAGTTGGTCGAATTTACATCGTGTATTAGTGTCGCGGTGGACTGCCTTACTTCACCCTTTAACCCAGTGCCCAGTAGCGCATCAATAATAACGGTGGATAGTGAAGCGAACGTACCTATCTCTTCAGATACAAGACCACCAGCCTTTATATATTCATCTCTTGCTGTCGCTGCATCCCCAGAAAGCTTATTCGCGGTACCATGTTGAACTAGCCGAACATTAAAACCTTCGATAAGTGCGAGCCTCGCCACAACATATCCATCACCACCATTATTACCGCCACCACATACCACACAGATCGTCTTACATTCAGGGTATTCTAGGCGCAACACATCAAACACAGCCTGACCTGCACGCGTCATCAATGTATACATCTCAATTCCTGCGACTTTTGCCGCAAGGACTTCCCCTGTTTTTACTTGGTCGGCTGTATATAGGCGAGTTGGTAACATAGGTATGCTCGGTAAGGAATATACTTAACACCATAAATTAAAAAGCCGAGGAGATCCTCGGCTTTACTAGCATTATTTGTTATTCAATGACACCAAAGCTTCTGCTGTCGCATCTTGTATTGAAAGAAACAGTGAACGAATCTCACCGGTTGGGGTTCGCATTGGGTTAAGAGTAATGTTTTGATACATGAACTCAGCTTGCTGAGTCACAGGTCGCACATTTCGGCACTTAAATAAATAAGGGCGTTGTTGCCATGTGATAAAACTACGACACCCTAAATCATACACGGGTTTCGTTTTTAACCTGAACCAATCAGGCGGAATTTCAGGAAACAGTTCGAACAGCGACTTGCCAATAGCATCATGTGACTGCACTCCACTGTGGTGTGTCATGAAGCCGTTCCAAACCTGAACATTATGATCTCGGTCGATAACGACTAGACCTAAATCTACATTTTGTACCATATCCACCATCCAGTGGAACTGCTCAAACTCAGCAGGAAGATTCAACATCAGAAGTCCTCCATCAGATAAGAAAGTTTATTATCCAATAACGGCAGTGATTCATCGACAAACATAAAGAGTAGATCGCACCGAATTGAAGTGCCATCAATATTGTAACTGACCTCAAATGTCATCGTTTTACTGAACGAGCCAGTTGTCGAATTAATGATAGAATCAATCGAAATGTGTTGTCCAAGTAGCACAGGCGAACTTTGGAAAAAACGCACTTCAGATTGCTCACCTAACCCATTAAGGAATGAGCCCACAAGAATGTTGGAGATATCCATTAGTAACTCGAGCTCTTCCAGCTCTTCACTATCTGCCGGTACCTTCATCAGTTTTTTCAAGTCTGAAACGCTAGAGTCACTCAGTAATACTAACGCCTCACCAGCGATGCCTTCTCCACTAAAACCTTGGCATACACCAGAAACTTGATCATTTTCCGCTAAATCACGAAGTGCCATGTGCAATTCACTGACTTCAAAAATATTGACGTTAGGCAAAGGAAGGTGGACAAAAACATCAAAGTGTCGTGCCAATGCATCTGCCGCACGACCAATCGAAACGTTGGCCACCTCCATATAGATATCTCGACGTCGAAGAATCGGCAGTTCAACTGATGTTGGCGTATACATCCTTGGTTGGCTTGGCTGCTCAACCAAGTTTTTTAAAACTTCGTTTAACGCATCTTTATTGATTGGTTTTTGAATAAACGCTTTTGCCCCAAGGGCCATGACACGTTCTTTGGCTTTCGGTTGAATGTCTCCCGAAACCACTACAACGGAAATATCAATGTTCCGTTTCTGTATCTCTTCTAATGTTCCAAACCCATCTAGTTCAGGCATGGTCAAATCGAGGAAAAGCAATTTAAAGTTGTTATTCTCTAGTTGTTCGAGTGCATCCAATCCGTGGACAGCAAAAGTAATATCGGCATTTAGCGACGCAGGAAGAGAGCGTGCCATTTGCTTTCTTGCTAAGGCGGAGTCATCACAGATAAGTACTGGAAAGGACATACGAAAGGCTCACTGCTATCAATTAACTCATAAGTTAAATTGTAACAGATAGTTATGGGAGCTGTGACGATAAACCAAAGATAATTATTAATGAGTGAGAATAAATAAGCGTAAGGTGGGTAGCTGACGAATAAAAAAGCCTTCCGGAGGAAGGCTTTTGTAAATTTTTTGCTAAATTACTTCGTCATACGAATAAGTGACTTACCAATCAACCACTCAAGCTCTTTTTCGCTGCCTTCGCCAAATTGGGTAGATACAGTTTTGTACAGACGGTCGATGCCGTTTGCTGCGAATTCATGAGCGCGTTCAGACGTTACAATATGATGGAATAGCAATCTAAGTATTGCTAAAAACTCACTGTCGTCCAACGCTTTTAACCAGCTAGCCGAAAAAGAGTCTAAACCGTTATCAAAATCAAGGTGCTCGATAAACATCTTGAAGATACGGCCGTCTAATGCAGCGGTAAAATCGGTTTTTTTAGGAAAATGGTGGCTAATCCCCGTTCTTGATACACCAGTTTGTTGACTCAACGTCGTATAAGACATCTTGTCGTAGCCAAGTCGGAGGAGTTGATCGACGACCGCATCCATTATTTTCTGAATAGTAATTTCAGTATCTTCTTTACTACGCTTAGGCATGTGTTCTTCTCTTTGTAAATCCATCTAAGACTCAAACAATGAGCCACAATATTGTTATGCGTCAGCATATAAAAGCTGCTAAATGACCTTCTCCGAATACCTTGAAAAAAGTCGATTCGGCTACTATGTAACACTTGGGTCCTTACTTAAACCCTTATTGATACTTTTATAAGCATATTCCCAATATCTAATCAATTTGGACTAAATATGGGAGCGCATATTCTTATTTATAAAATGTATAGTAAGACGGTGATAATCTTATAAATTGAATTATCTCGCAACGAGCAGGATAAAATTCTGATTACAATGTAAGCTATGTTCTCGTCAATATTTGAACAACATCACATTCCATTACATTTTATGATGAAATATTTCGAAACATTTCGTCAAAACTTGGTGGATCACAATAAAAATACAAAACATCATTCTGTTAGTAAAGTTAAGTATCATTATTTTGTTTTATTGGATAAACACCTAGTTCCTCGGTAAAATGCCCACAAACTTTGTAAGAGGATCCGAAATGAGCATCAATACAGAAGAAAAACAAGTATGTGAAGCTTGTGGTTGTGCTGGCGAAATGGGCTTTATCATCAAAGAAGGTGATGATGTCGCTGAAGTAACAATTTATGCGCAAAATAAAGAGCAACTTGAAAGTGAGCTAGCTAAGTATGTCGAGCTAGCGAAAGAAGTTTGTGCAAACGTTGAACATGAAGCATCAGCGTTGGTAGAAGGTTCAAATGAGCTAACGGCTCGCTTTAAGTTCGAAGTCAGCGCCGAGAAGTTGATATTTGAATTAAAAACACGCTCACTAGCGCGTTAATCTTTAAAAAGCGAGCTTAGGCTCGCTTTTTTGATCTCCCACCATAAATTCCTTTCAATTTTTCTCTTTCCATATAAGTTGCGTTGACGGCAGTATGTACGTGACAGATACTGACATCAAACGTTTATTCGACTTTGACTATGCTTCGCTTTTTTCTCTCGCTTACAATTCTACTCACTGCTTTGCCTATTAAGGCTACGATGCTAGAGCACTACCATATGCTCAATCATCTCGATAACTACGGGAATTTAGATCTACGCAATAAACCTTACACTGAACTTCCCAATGGACTGATAGTAAAAGGCAACTTAAATATTGCGAAAACAGCAATTACGCGTATTCCTGAAGGCACTGATATTCAAGGTAGCTTAGACGCAACAAACAGTCAGCTAAAACGTATTGCAGGTGGCGTAACTATTCGTGGTTATGCCAACTTACTTGGTACAAAAATTACTAACTGGCCACGTGGTATAAATGTCGGCGGTTACCTTAACCTCACTGATACACCATTAACTCGTCTGCCCCCTCGCCTTAAAGTCAAAGGAGACTTGAGTGTCGTTCGAACACCTTTGGAAAAACTCCCAGAAGGGTTAACTGTCGAAGGGAATCTATATATTGGCGGTTCAAAAATCACTGAGTTTCCAGACACACTAACGGTCAAAGGGCATATCTTTCTTGGTGGCAACCGAATCACCAAATGGCCAAGCAGTTTGACTCTCGGTGGCGCAGTCGCACCATAGCTCCGACTCGTAATGTTTGAGATAAAAAAGACGCCTTAATGGCGTCTTTTTTTAAGCTTGGTTCTTAACCGGATTAGCATAGCTATCAATCAAGTATTGATGAGCGCCTTGGGGCAGCTCAGCCAGTTTGGCATTAAACTGCGAAACGACATCTTGTTCGACACCGTCTTCACCCGCAGCTAAGTGGTTGATTGGGAAGAGCTTATAGTTTAAATGAATTTGGCGGTCGATCTCTTCTGCAAGCGCTTCTGGTGTTTCATAAGCGTTATCGATGACATCACCGAATGCCACATGCACTCGTCCTTTCTCACCCACTATTCCTTGAATAATACTTTCGATATCTTCAAACTCACCTTTTTCATAGCTACCGTTTGTCGCTTTCTCATAAAGCTCAATTGCTTTCGCTGTGTCACAAGGATCATTTTCATAAGAAATCGCAACAGGTACGATTCTTAGTGATTTCACATACTCAGGAAAATCCACTTTTTGTTTGCGACCTTCAACATGGAACATCTTCAAAATCGCTGGATCTGTGTAGTCATTTCCGTCTTTGGCTCGCCCTTCTTTCTGTGCAATCCAAATCGAATTTCCAGTATCAAGAGAGTGTTTTATGTATCCAGATAAGGTACCCAGTGCCTTCATCATTTCACGAGGACCTTTTGCAGAGCGCTTAACAATGAAGCTCTTGTTTAGCTTCATCAACTCTGTCGCACAAGGTTTTTTCAGTAAGTTATCGCCAATCGCAATACGTACTGTTTTGTGGTTGTGCTTGAACAAACCATAGTTTACCAAGGCAGGATCCATTGCAATATCACGGTGATTCGAGACAAACAAATAAGCGGTGTTTTGATCTAACTTATCTAAACCAGAATAGGTAACCCCTTTCGTTGTCGTCGTAAGAGTTTTATCCAAGTATTTCTTCACTTCTCGCTGAATCGCATCGACGGAATTTAACTTAGCCCATTTAAATTTGAGATACATCTTAACGAAAGGAGATAACAAAGCTTGTAACCATGAAGGTTGATGCTCGAAGCGGTGTTGCAAGATCGCACTAATAAATTCTTCATCATTAATCAGTCGCTCGATCGCAGCAGGGATCTCTTCGTCATTATAAGGACGAATCTCTACATAAGGGTCGTTTTTAGAAGTCATTTTTCACTACATCAAATAAAAAGCTGGCCTATTCTACGCATTGTTAACAATCTTCGCAGCTATGCTGTGCAAACATATAGTAAGGTCAGACCAGAACATTTACTAGCAGATATGATGTAATGTCGTGCAAAAATCACGCGAGGCGCACTCATCGCAATGCAGCCGACATAGCAAACGCTTCGAAAAGTGTGCAAAACGATGCGAAAACCTCGCAACGTATCAAGCGTTGTATAGTATGCGAGTTGGTTTTTTATATAATAAAGGCTACCCTTAGCGCCCTGTTTACGAAGAGATTCCCATTCCATGCATTACGCGATTCAACACCAGAGCCAATCCTTTCCTTATCTGCACACAACATCACGTAAAAAATCGTTGAAAAACATTTTACTGCGCGTTGATAACGGGCTGGTACTTCTGCGAATGGGAAAAATGGAATATGCCGTCGAGCCGGGTCAATTCGTCTGGGTTCCTTTCGATTGTTTAACTGCAATGAGTTATTTTCCAAATACTTTGGTGCAATCGGTTGAAATTTCTTCACGAGTAACATTACCCATGCCCAAACAAGGTGGGTTTGTTGAGCCGAATGAATTAACCAATGCAATTATCAACCGATTGGCTCAAACAACCGAGAGCTCACCCTCTGAACTCCTAAATGTGCTAAAACTTGAACTTGCTTCGATTAAGCCAGTGCTTGCTTTAACACCGTTAAGTGAACAGATTAATCAATGGGCTATCACACACCACTCATCCTTAACACCAGAAATACAACTGGTGCTAAAAATGCGTGAAGTGCGAAAACGCCTTCTTTCCGGACAAAAAGAGCTCAAAGTGGTAGAAGAGTTATTTAATGGGCAACGTGAGATATTCACCCAGCTATCAAGTTCAATACTTGGCCATTAATCATTAACGAAAGTTGGAAAAGTCGCCGTCTGCTAACTATAGATCTATAGATACCTATTCTAATTTCTAAGGACGGCACCATGAAATTTAGTCACAAAATCGTCGGGGCGTCAGCGATTTTACTGCTTCTTACCGTCGCCCTGCTCACTCTTCAGCAGTACTACACCGTTAAAACTGAAATCAAGCAACAAGTCGAAAGCAGCGTATCCGAGATCGTCGATGGTGTGAGAAATACAACTGCGGCTGAAATAGAATCTCGTAAAGCAATCGCCGCCTATGCGACCAGTATGATCGAACTTAACTTGGACAAGGGAGCCATTGAGGCGGTCATCAGCCAACCCGTTGTCAAAGAATCCTTTCTACTTGCCGGTTTGGGTTTTGAAAGTGATGGCTCAAATGTAAACAATGATCTATCATGGAATCCCGGTTCATCATGGGATCCGAGAGTTCGCCCATGGTACATCGATGCAAAGCAAGCAAATAAGCTTATCATCACCGCACCTTACGCTGACTCCGCAACGGGGGAAATTTTGGTTTCCATCGCCGCACCCGTGAATGACAAAGGGCGTTTTATCGGTGCGATATTCTACGATGTAAGCCTCGCTAGGCTAGCGGAGCTTGTAAACAAAGTTAAGCTATTCAGTGCAGGATACGTATTCATCGTTTCAGGAGACGGCATCACTATCGCCCACCCTAATGCGGATTTGAACGGCAAACCGATGAGTGAATTTTTGGGCGATAGCCAAATACTCTCGAATCCCCAACAAGTTACTATCGACAATAAAGCATATACACTCGACTTTGCTGATGTTCCCGGTGAAGACTGGTACGTTGGTGTGATCTTAGATGAAGCTATCGCTTATCAATCTCTTGCGGATTTGCGTAATAGTTCCATCATTTACACGTCAATTGCCGTGATTATCAGTGTTATTTTGCTACTGATGTTAATCAAAGCACTGATGAAGCCGCTCGACGTGTTAAACAATGCCATTCAAGATGTTGCTTCAGGTCAGGGGGATTTAACCCAACGACTTGATACTAAAACCGATCCTGAATTTTCGGTTCTTGCCGAAGGTTTTAATACGTTTACAGGTGCATTACAGCAACAAATCACTCAATCTAAATCCATTGGTAGCGAGATTTTACGTGGCTCAGAAATGACATCGAGTGGATTACAGTCTTCCGCTGCCGCCATGCAAGATCAACTTCATGAACTAGAACAGTTGGCAACTGCTATGAATGAAATGGCTGTCACGGCCACAGAAGTTGCAAACAATGCTCAAGGTGCCGCATCTTCAGCTAAAGATGCGGATGATGCCACATTACGCGGTTCTCAAGTCGTTAATGAGACGACAGCAGCGATCGACAATCTGTCTACTCGTGTTGATGAAGCGGTGGAAGAAGTAAAAGGATTGGAATCTGCGACTGCAAATATCGAAACCATTTTAAAAGTGATTAACGATATTGCCGACCAAACTAACTTACTTGCATTGAATGCTGCTATCGAAGCGGCTCGCGCCGGTGAGTCAGGTCGGGGCTTCGCAGTTGTTGCCGATGAAGTAAGAACGCTTGCCCAACGAACACAAGAATCCACCACAGAAATACGCGATATGATTGAGCAGTTACAAGCAGGCGCAACCTCAGTGTCTGCCGCAATGAATGCCAGTAAGGTAACTGCATCAGAAGCGGTAACCCAAGCTCAAGAAGCCAACGTCGCATTAGATCAAATCCGTGATGCAATTCAACGCATTAGCGATATGAATACACAAATTGCATCTGCTGCTGAAGAGCAAAGCCTTGTTGCAGAAGAAATTAACAACAACACCGTTAAGATAAAAGATCTATCAACGCAAGTTGCCGACTCAGCCGAGAACGCAAATATTGCAATGCAAGCACAAACGGAAAACATTCGTGAGCAGGATGCGATTTTAAATAAATTTATTGTCTAGTTCATATTGCTTGGCGCAGCGTCTCTGTTGCGCCAATTTATTCAATGAGTTTGTACCAGCATCATGCAACTTTGGCTTTCTGCAATAAATTCGAGATTCCCATCAACGGAATCAAAGCTTTGCTCTGAGAGCAAATCATTAAACGTACCTTCAATGGCTAAATTGATGGTTTGTTTACGTCGTGACTTATTCAAAATCACCACACCTTGCTCACCGCGTGCGAACACCAACAAGTCATCATTGGCTTCGAGCACTTTCATCGCTTCACCATGCATTAGGTTATGAAACTTTATCATCCCTAACATTTTTGGATGGCGCCAACTATCTAACCATCTTGGCTTTCGGTCTTTTCTCTTAATCCCACTCGTATCTAAATCGGTATAGATTAACGGGACGCCTCCATCGCGGCCAAGAACATAGGCGTATGCGAGCCATTCTAAGTTCTCATTCATCACAAGGTTTTTAAACACATCATTGTTTGGAATATCATGCGTTATAGCGAAGGTAATAGCACGTGAGTTATCTAAAGCCATTCCAAAGCTATACGGGTTGATCAGGCTTTTCATGCTTCCTTTTTTCATCAACACATCAAACATCGTTTGAAACAGAGGAAAGTCATATGCTCCCAAGCGGGTGTTGGCTAAAAAAGGTTCTAAAAATAGATCGTATTCCGGCTTAGTCGCTCCGCCATTTGTGATGATTTCACCAAAGATATGAACACCTTCGCACAGCTCTTCTGTCCATACTTTATCTAAATGCGCCAGCGACATGTGTTTTGCTGCATCAACTCGAAAGCCACTCACGCCGAGCTTTTTCATCGCCCGAATGTACTCTTGTTGCTGTTTAATGACATGAAAGTTGTCTTTCAGGGTCGGTAATCCTGGATCTTGCGGGCTCCCAGTAATACGACCATTTTGCACTTGCCATTGGTCTTGCCAATCCTCAATACCAAACGCTTCGACAAAATCCTGCTCGGTAAACAAAGGCTGCGTTAAGTCTCCATATAACCGCAATGCGTTGTAATGCTCGGCATTTGCTCGATACTCTTCTAACACAGTAGTCGCTGGATAGCATAAATCTGCCCTTTCAAATGACTCGTTCGCCATGTGATTAAACACCACGTCGATATAAATTCTTATTCCACACTTCTTTAGAGCATCAACCATTTGCTTGAAATCGAGTGTGTTCCCAAGCTGGTTGTCAATAAGCCGATAATCTTGGGGCTGATAACGCTGCCACCATTTCGTTCCCTTCTCGTTATATAGCGATTTCATTGGAGGTGACACGAGTACAGAGCGATAGCCCGCAGCTTGAATCTGATTCGCTGCTTTTGCCACTTTTAAATATGGCCAATCAAAAACATGCAATATGACATCGGTGGAGGGAACATTATTCATCACTTTTTATTCCTTAGAAGTGAGTTTTCTAGGCGCTATAAAACGGCTTATGAACAAACATAACTTACTGATTCTTTATTATTCATTAGCTATATGGCTTTGACTTCCCCCCTCTACGAATACGGTTCGGAGGAGTCGCAAGGCGTAGAGATACGCCCCAAGCATTCATGCTTAGACGCTTTTTAAGGTTGGGAGGTTAACGCGTTGATAAGTCGCCTATCCTGTTGCATAAAATAGAGCCAGCTATACTTATAACTAGCCAATGGCTTAAAGAAGTGACAAAGTGGTTACGACTTCCTCGATAAGGATATGACTATGCCAAAAGTACGAATTGATATTGTTTCAGACGTGGTGTGTCCATGGTGCATTATTGGTTATAAACGACTAGAGCTTGCACTCATGCAGTTATCCGAAACGATCGAAGCTGAGTTACATTGGCATCCATTTGAGTTAAATCCAGCAATGAAGAGCGAAGGACAAAATCTCAGAGAGCATTTGGCTGAAAAATACGGTACACCGATAGAAGCAAGCCAATCAGCTCGTGAAACGTTAACTCAATTGGGGAAAGAGCTCGGATTCGAATTTAATTTCAGTGAAGACATGCGGATTTACAACACCCGAAAAGCTCATCAGCTATTAATGTGGGCAAAAGGAGAAACTGAACAGTTTGAACTGGAGTTGGCCTTGTTTCACGCCTACTTTACCGATGGGCTTGATATCAACAATGATGAAGTGCTGCTGAACTTAGTTGAGTCTGTTGATCTTGACCGCGAAATAGCCTCGAAAGTTCTTTACGATAGTGGCTGGAGTGATACGGTAGCTTCAACGGAAAGACAATGGCTGGAAGCAGGTATTAACGCTGTTCCAGCCATTATTATTAATCGAAAACACTTAATCTCTGGTGCACAAAACACCGATGTACTCGTTCAAGCTTTAACTGAGATAACCAAGCAAAACGATGAAGGAGTAAATTAAGAAAAGGCTCCTTTTAATTTACCAAACACGGAAACAACACCAACGACAAGTAGCCCTGCCACGAGTCCTACAACACCATTCAACAAGGTAGGTACAACTGCGGTCGCTAAAGAGATGTTAGGTAAGTCCATAATAATTGGCTCGATTAAGTGATGGACTGCTGGGATGCTATGCACAACAATCCCGCCACCAACAAGAAACATTGCAGCAGTGCCAACAATGGTTAAGCCCTTCATTAACTTAGGGGCAAATGAAATCAATCCACGACCAATAGCGGCACTCACCCCTTGCCCTTTAGCCTTTCTTTCGAGGAAGAAACCTAAATCATCTAATTTAACAATCCCTGCGACAAGACCATATACACCAATAGTCATCAACGTAGCGATTAAGCTAACCACAATGATCTGTGTTGTCATAGACTGTCCTTGCACAGTACCAAGCGCAATAACAATGATTTCTGCAGATAAAATAAAATCCGTGCGAATTGCACCAGATATCTTGTTTTTCTCGTATTCGTCGATAGAGAGATTCGTTGGCACTGATTCACTTTTCTCTTCGTGCTCATGATGAAACAGCTTCTCTAAGATTTTTTCTGCACCTTCAAAGCAGAGGAACAAGCCACCCAACAGTAGTAATGGCATGATTAACCAAGGAGCAATCGAACTGATCAGCAATGCCGCTGGCACTAAAATCAATTTATTTCGAAAAGAGCCTTTTGCAACGCTCCAAACAACTGGAATTTCGCGTTCTGCTGCCACACCGGAAACTTGTTGAGCATTAAGGGCCAAATCATCCCCTAGCACGCCTGCTGTCTTTTTAGCGGCGACTTTCGACATTAACGCAACATCGTCTAATACTGTTGCGATATCGTCCAATAATGTTAATAAACTTGCACCAGCCATGAATTATTCTCTTCTAGTTATCGTTAGTGTAAGCAAATGTAACACCAGCATTATGAATCACCAACGAATTCTAAGAAAATGGCACTAAACCCATCTCAATACTCAAGAATGAGGAAAAAAATCAGTCAGAAAAGTCTCACATTAGCAGATCCTACCTACCGCTTACCTAACGTTACGTATATGCTCTCACTCTAAGCAAAGCAACAACGAAAGGCCACATAATGCAAAGCTCATATTCATACCCAATTGGTACCCCAGGTGAAAAATGGGGGGATGAAGAACGCACAGCTTGGCGCAACCAGACTGTTGTAAAGCGTGAGTATCAAGAAGAAGTTGTTCCAAAGATACAAGCATTATCGGACAAGTTTGATATCGAGCAGTACGGCTCGCTAAGTTATAACCCACAACGTTTTCCACTGTATTGCATCAAAAGTCGTCAATGGGATAACAACAAACCAACTGTACTGATCACCGGTGGTGTACACGGGTACGAAACCAGTGGTGTTCACGGCGCATTAAAATTTGCCCAGCAGCACATGGAAAACTACACATCACATTTTAACTTTGTTGTTGCCCCCTGTGTTAGCCCTTGGGGTTATGAAACGATTAACCGTTGGAATCCACTGGCTATTGATCCAAACCGTTCATTCTATGCGAATTCTCCAGCGGAAGAATCGGCAAATCTAATGACACTAGTTGCAAATCTTGAGCTAGAAGTCTTGGTGCATTTTGATTTACACGAAACAACCGATACTGACGAATCTGAATTTCGTCCAGCGCTAGCAGCACGTGATGGCATTGAATACATCGAGGGAATGATACCGGATGGGTTTTATACCGTTGGCGACAGCGAAAAACCAGTGCCAGAGTTTCAAGCAGCTGTTATTGCGTCCGTCAGCAAAGTCACTCACATTGCTCCTGCAGATGAACATGGTGAGATCATCGGGTCTACCGTTGTGCAAACGGGCGTCATCAATTATCCGATGAAGAAGCTCGGACTATGTGGTGGTGTAACAAATTGCCAATTTGGCACCACAACTGAAGTATATCCAGACAGTGATAAAGTCACTGACGAAGAATGCAATGATGCGCAGGTTGCTGCGATCATTGGTGGCTTAGATTTCGTAATAAGCCAACTACAGTAATTTATTTTTGTATTGCTCCGGGGTCTGCCCGGAGTATTTTTTAAACATCGCGATAAATGGGCTAGCTTGGTTATAACCCAATGTTAACGCGACTTCTTTTACCGAGTGCCCTTTACGTAGAAGCTCCATTGAATAGAGATAACGTACGCGAAGCCGCCACTCTGTAAAACTCATTCCCAGTTCACTTTGGCAGTGTCTGGCCAAGGTTCTTTCTGTAGTATGAACCCGCTCAGCCCACTCCCCTAAGCTCGTATTATCCGTCGGGTTTTCCTCTACAGACGCCAGTATTGAAGTCAGGTATTTATTATCTGTGGTGGGTAAGAAGTGATGTTGCGTGTCGCGAGTTGCAATTTGATCAAGCAACACTTGAATTAAACGGCTGTCTTGTTCCGTTTCAGCAACATTGACTTGTCGTTGACGAAAATCATCAATAATCGCTGAAACAATTGGCGTAACATTAATTAAGCTTGTTCGATCAGGAAACTGCTCTGTTAGATGATGCGCGATATTCAAAGAACAATAAGAGAGCGGTTTACGGTTAAAACTCGTGTGCATTACACCAGCAGGTACCCATATCGCTAAATGAGGCGGTGCTAAAAATCGCGTTCCTTCTGCTTCCATTTCCAGTATCCCGCCGCTAATCAACTGAACTTGTCCCCAAGGGTGGCTATGCACCCTCGTCTCCGTATTGGATAAAAAGGCTTCAAAATTCATAAATACATCCGATGGTGCCTTATCAATTGATAAAGAGGGATGCACGTGTTTTGCTAACTTCCTCAAATTTTGTCTTCCTATCGCGCACAATGTCTTAATGGAGATATCTGCAATAATACAGACCTGAGACACTATATTCCAGTACACATAATGCGATAGGGCTCACATGATTTATTTTCTTCCTTTACTCACCGTTTTCATTTGGGGTGGTAACTCTATCGTGAACAAACTTGCCGCATCGGCCATTGAACCCAGCGCAATGAGCTTCTATCGTTGGGCAGTAGCTATGGCGGTGCTGACGCCTTTTTGCTTGCCAAAAGTGATCAAGAACTGGCCAACAATTAAACCGTACCTTAGTAAACTCGCTTTCCTCGCAATGTTGGGGATGGTGTTAAACCAGTCGTTAGGTTATTACGCTGGCTTAACAACTACCGCTTCTAATATGTCGCTGATTACCTCATTGGTCCCTCTTTTGAGTGTATTTTTAAGCTTACCATTACTCGGAAAACCGATATCTCCACTGAGTGTCGTCGGCGGTATTCTTTCTCTTGCTGGCTTGGCTTACATGCTAGGTAAAGGTGATCCAGCATTTTTCCTCAATCAAGAAATCACGCAAGGTGACGGTTTAATGGTGATTGCAGCTTCTGTATACGCAGCGTATTGCGTTCTATTGAAGCGCTGGAAAATGCCACTTTCAAACTGGACATTGATCTACATGCAAGGGCTTTTTGCTGTAGCGATGCTTACTCCACTTTGGCTTAGCAGCGATCAGTTGTTACCGACAAAGTCGTCTCTACCATTAATCGCTTATGCATCGCTTGCTGCATCAGTACTTGCCCCTTGGATGTGGGTTAAAGCAATTGACGTGATTGGTGCAGACTCCAGTGCGATGTTCATGAATTTATTACCCGTTGTTGCGGTAACACTCGCCGCCACATTGTTAGGTGAGACAGTCCATAGTTATCATCTATTTGGTGGGTTGATGGTGATCACAGGTGTGATACTGTCACAGATCAAAATCTCCAACCGTGTCACATCTACCGTCAAAAACATTAATCATGTTTAACCTGACGCACCACTTTCCAGACGTTGTGAGCTATAACTATTGGTATAAATAGAAAAATATCAACGTCTGGCTAGACCTCACCCCATTATGAGGAGGTCAAATGCTTACATTAGAGCATATAGAAGATATCTACGTGAATAACCAGTTCACGTTGCATGAGTTCGTTCTAAATCAAATAGGCTCCTATGTATTTGTCAAAAATGTGAATGGCGAATATTTGTATGCAAATCAATTAACTCTAAAGCTCTTCGATACTTCGCTCGAAGAGCTCATTGGCAAAACCGATCATGATTTTTTCGAAGCTGAGCTAATTGAGGATATTCTCTACAGTGATCGTATGGTCTATGAAACAAAAGAGACCTTTGTCAATGAGGAGCACACTAAGGCTAAGGCAGACGGTAAAGTCACCGTCTATCGTGCAATTAAAAGTCCAATTATTTGCAGTAGCTCCGGGGAAGCTATCGGGCTTATTGGCGTGTCTATCGACATAACAGACATGGTCATGCTACGAGAACAACTCAATGAGCTTGCTCATACTGACGATCTAACCCAACTCTACAATCGACGGAAAATGTGGCGGACGTTTTCTGCCGAATTTGATATTTCCAAAACCAACCAATATCCCCTTTGCTGTATTTCAATCGATATCGATAATTTTAAGCGGGTTAACGACACCTATGGTCACGATAATGGAGACAGGGTGATAAAAGCACTTGCTGATTTAGCAAAACAGCACATTCGTCAGCGAGACGCTTGTGGGCGGATTGGCGGCGAAGAATTTCTTGTCGTACTCCATCACACCACATTAGATCACGCTTTTAAAGTTGCCGAACGTCTACGTATTGCATTTAATTCTATTTCTTTTTTTGACGACGAAGCACGTTTTAGCATCAGTTGCGGAATTACTGAGATTTACGATACAGATACTGACTTTTTTGACGTTTATCGACGCTCAGATCGTGCATTGTACAAGGCGAAACGTGCAGGTCGAAATAAAAGCATCTCTATTCCTGAAATTGCATAACCTGACCAAATATATGATTTTATTTGCTATTTCTTTGAGTATTCTGATATAAGTGCCGTATGTCACACGGCCATTATCACGAATGAAAGAAATCCTCCGACTTATTGAAGAGCATAAAGTGGTCAATACTGCTGAAGAACTAGAGACGGTTCTGAGCAAACTGAACCATATTCTGGAAAACGAGTTTTTCCTACTCGGGTTATCTCTTGATCCAATGCTCAAAGAAGGCCGGACGATTATCATAGATAACTACCCAAACGAATGGCGCAAACAATATGACGAAGCTGGGTTCATGTATATTGACCCTATCGTCAAATACAGCATGAATAATGCCCTTCCTGTGTTCTGGGATAGCATTCGCGAAAGAGACAATTCTGGAAAAGTGTTGTTCGAAGAAGCTCGAATTAGCGGTTTGAAAGCCGGAATAAGCATTCCAATCCACGGTTTAAAAGGTGAATTTGGAATGCTTAGTTTTGCCACCTCAGACACCAAGTCATTTACTGCCAATAATGATAACCTAGTGCTCTCACAACTTGTGGTTCCCTTGATCACCCAAAATATAGAACGTATTACTCAAACCATTGACCATCTCAAGCCCAGCGTGGCATTAACAAACCGTGAGATTCAATGCTTATCATGGGCCGCAGAAGGCAAAAGTGCCTGGGAAATCGCAACAATTTTGGGTTGCTCAGAACGTACAGCT
Organism: Vibrio sp. NTOU-M3; assembly: GCF_040869035.1. Taxonomy (NCBI): domain Bacteria; kingdom Pseudomonadati; phylum Pseudomonadota; class Gammaproteobacteria; order Vibrionales; family Vibrionaceae; genus Vibrio; species Vibrio sp. NTOU-M3. Next base: position 1,382,026 of record NZ_CP162101.1, on the reverse strand, counting down.
AAATTCCACATCAGTAATGCCTGCCAAAAACTAGGCGCTACCAATCGCTATCAAGCCATCACAAAAGCGATTCTTGGTGGTTACATCGATCCTCAGCTTTAACTCTGTAAACCAACACTGTCTCGGTATGTACGATTCATTGGGATATGAAGCGCAACTGAGCGTGTATCACCAAGAACATGGACTTGTTGATCACCTATACGTTGGTTCGGAATCCCCATTCGCGTGATCAGTTTTTCGATCGCCACTGAGGTCACTGTTACATACGACTCAATATCGTTTTGTTTGGCGTAACGATAAAGAGCTTGGAACATAGTCATTGTCACATTACTAACGCCTCCAAGTTGTTTCGAATGATCTTTATCAACGGCGAAGCGACTCAACTCAAATATACGTTTACCTTTTGGGGCTTGCTGCTCCCCAAGCAATACAGGAAACGTATTTTTTAGCATATACCGAGTCGTTGTAGGCAATACACGCCAACAGCCGATCACCTGTCCCCCATCGCCTTTGATATAGATATAGCTTGCTTTATCGACATCGTATTCATCACACTCTAACTCGGACTCCGTTTCTACATCCCAATTTAACCGTTGGGCAAAGACTTTGTACCGAAGTGACAACAAAGCGTGAAAATCTGACTGTGAGATATTGATAAAGTTATTTGCATGTACAGAAATAGACATATTGACTTCTCCTATTGGTTAAAAGGAGAAGTAACTTATTGTATCAAGCCTGAGATAAAAAACCTGTTCGATCGGACAGTTATATGTGACTACTGTTTGGTTTATCATTAACACCTGACGGATAACTAACCGTCAGTTGGCCCGGCATAACCACTCAAAAGCAAATAATATAAATGCCACATGTAAAGCCTTCACGCTAATGCGGAAGGCTTTATTTTTGGAAAAATAAAAGGCCCGTCATTGACGAGCCTTATAAAAAACCGCTGCTGATTATTCAACTAATCACATCAATATCTGTTTCAGGTACACAACAACAAGCCAATGCAACACCACTGTTACGCTCGTGATCTTGCAATGCAGGAACATCTGGCTGGTGAACTTTTCCCGACTCAACAACGACTTTACACACCCCACATAAGCCTGCGCGGCAACTGTTAGCAATGGCAACCCCATTCAGCTCTGCCTGTTCGAGCAGCGACGTCTGATTATTACCAATAAATGTAGCGCCATTAATACTAATGCTCACCTCTTTTAAAGGTTGGACTGTTACTTGCCCCACTCCGAACGCTTCTTGATGGTATTGCTCTTCTGGCAAACCTTTTTTAAGCAGTAAGTTTTTTGCTTTCTGCATAAAACCATCTGGGCCACAAACAAATACTTGTCTTTTCTCTAACCCTTTAATTTGCTTGATGTGTGATAGGCTCAAACGGCCCTTTAATCCGAACCAGTCGATTGGAGCCTGTGTTAACGAGATAAAGAGTTTCAACCCGGGATGCTGTTGTTGAAGCGATTCCAGTTCATTTCGACAAGGGATATCTTCAGCTGAACGACACTGATGATAGAAGACAACATCATTGACTTGGTTATGATCAGATAAGTAACGTAGCATCGACATCATCGGTGTCACACCACTTCCCGCAGATAACAATAGTAAAGGTTGATTATGAGATTCAGTGAGATGAAAGCTACCATCCGGTGTTTCAGTCGTCAGTACGTCACCCACAGCTAAATGATCATTGATCCAATTCGAAACACGTCCACCATCAACTCGTTTAACTGATATAGCAAGTCGTCCTGGCCGAGAAGGACTGGAAGACAAAGTATAACGGCGAGCAACCGTTTGACCATCAATAACAACTTCAATAGGTAGATGTTGTCCCGGAAGATAATGAGGCATTTCATCATGTTCAGGTTCAAGCCAAAACGTATTGAAATCCCGCGCAATTTCCTCACGTTCAACACAAGTCATTGTGAGCTTCTTAGGCGAAGTATCGGGATAATATTCCTTTTCTTTAAACTCTATCACTTCTACGCTGTCACCAGCCTTGATCATGCCTTCGTTTAGTGCCACAAGGTTTTGTCCAAAAAAGACGCCCCCTCTATCATTCGCACGGAACTGAGAAAGGGTGCTTAATGGTTCTTTGCTCTCTCTGAATTTACCAGTTTCAACATCCACTGTGGTTAAAATGCATCGTTCACACGGTTTAACAGCCTCAAACTCCACCTCACCAATGCGTATACGTTTCCAACTGTCTTCTTCAAATGCCCTCGTCCCCTTAACAACCAGATTGGTTCTAAATTGATCCATAGTATGTTTTTCTGTACTACGTCGATTCAACTCTTCCAAGGAAGCTTCTGAGATCACCAACACAGGGTAACCATCGGCAAAAGTGACGTTGTGACCTAATTTGTCTCGATGACGATTTGACTGTTCTCCGCAAAACAGCAGTTCGACTCTTTGTCCTATGATTCGACTAAACCAATCATCCGCTTCATCTGTGGTTGTATAGGCAGTGAAGTTATCATTCCACACCTGCGCTGGTGCTTCCTGCATTTTTAAATCTTGGTATCGCACATGAAGGGAGGGATGATTTTGAGCTGTAAACCTCACGCCGTCTGCAACTAAGCATGAGTTTACCGTCACCATTTGCGGATATTTACGTGCGGTCACCATTGATCCGTCCGCAAGCGCTAACATAAAGCGGCGATCAAAAGCCAAACCTTGCTTTTCTACCCATGATGACGAAACAGAAAGCCCTCCAACGGATTTAACCGGAAAGACATTGATTTGGGAAAGTGCTGGTGCCGACATTTTTCTTCCTAATTATTGTTATCGTTGCGTGATGATACTGGCATCACTGTTACATAAGCAACCTTACATAAACGAATGTAATCCATTCATAATCCTAAGAATTGACAATTTGTTTACTTTATAAGTTTGAATATATGTGATGAAAAGCCCATACTGTGCGTCAAAATAATGACAACAAACTATTGACTCGATTATTGAGGTAAATCTAATGAATAAACTAATCATGATCATTCTATGTGTGCTTCTTCCACCTTTAGCAGTGTTCATCGACAAAGGTCTTGGTAAAGACTTCATCATCAACTTAGTTTTAACACTGTTCTTCTTTGTTCCAGGTATGATCCACGCACTGTGGCTAACGCTTAACAAGTAGATTCTTAAATGCTCCTGATTGATTAATCAGAAAAAAGGGATGAAATATAAAAGCGTTTGCTCTATCATCCTGTCGCCTAAGCGTAAGCGTTTGCGTTAACAGTTTTCGCTCTGCTTAGGCTCCAATCAGCAAATTACTCATGGTGGGAGCATTTAATGACACAACTTACGATTACTCGTCCTGACGACTGGCACGTTCACCTACGCGATGGCGATGTACTGACAGACACTGTTCGCGACATCAGCCGATATAATGGCCGCGCGCTTATCATGCCAAACACCGTCCCACCTGTTACCACCACTGAAATGGCCCTTGCCTACCGCGAACGTATTATGGCCGAGAAGCCGTCTGCTCAGTTTGAACCTTTAATGGCGCTTTACCTGACCGATAACACATCTCCAGATGAAATTCGCAAAGCAAAAGCTTCCGGGAAAGTAGTGGCTGCGAAACTCTACCCAGCGGGTGCAACAACGAACTCTGATTCAGGTGTGACCTCCGCGAAAAACATCTATCACGTATTAGAAGCAATGCAGGAAGTCGGAATGCTTCTGCTGGTTCATGGTGAAGTGACCACACACGATGTTGATATCTTTGACCGTGAGAAAGCTTTCTTAGATAACGTACTTGCCCCTATCGTAAACGATTTTCCTAATCTTAAAATCGTACTTGAACACATCACCACAGCCGACGCTGCAGAATTCGTAAAGAATGCAAATGAGAATGTAGCGGCAACCATTACGGCTCACCACCTGATGTACAACCGTAACCACATGCTCGTGGGCGGGATCAAACCTCATTTTTACTGCTTACCAATTTTGAAGCGCAACACGCATCAAAAAGCTCTAGTTGAAGCAGCCACAAGTGGAAGCAAAAAATTCTTCTTAGGAACAGATTCAGCACCACACGCAAAAGGAATGAAAGAAGCAGCATGTGGGTGCGCGGGATCATATACTGCTCATGCGGCACTAGAGCTCTATGCAGAAGTATTTGAGCAAGAGGGTAAGCTTGAGCTCCTAGAAGCGTTTGCTAGCCATAATGGACCTGATTTTTATGGCGTACCAAGAAACTCAGACACTGTAACATTGACCAAAGAGACTTGGTCAGTTCCTGAAACCATGCCTTTTGGTCAAGATATCGTTGTTCCAATCCGAGCTGGTGAAACTATCAGCTGGACAGTCAGCTGATCTGTTTCCTAAGAATACACAAGCCGCCTTTATTTGGTGGCTTTTTAAAACCTTAGTTCTGCGCTCTATTAATTCTACAGGCCAAGTTCACAACGGTCCGCTTTTTTGAGTTTACTGACTACTAGCTTATAAGATCGCTCACACAATTCATAAACAAGGCTATCTTCAACGTCACCACCAAAATAAATCGTGATCCAGTGTCGTTTATTGGTATGGTACCCAGGAGTGATATCAGCAAACTGAGAAGCCATGATTTCATTGTCTTCTGGCAGGCCTTTAACCGTGACGTATTGCCGCCCTTCTCTTTCCGCCAATATGGCAAACATCTTATCTTTTACTTTAAAGACCAGCGCTTCTGGACCAAATGGATAGCTTCCTTCAGCAGCTGTATAGGTATTTAGATGTGACTCTAGTTGGGCTATATCCATACTTATGTACCTTATCCTTCAAATTGAGCTAACCAATATTTTAACAGCTTGTTGAGTTCCGTTCGCTGAGCTCCATTCAAACTTCTGACCAATTCTTGTTGCTTAGCCACATGTTTACAAATTAAAGAATCGATTAATGTAAAGCCCTTTTCAGTTAGAGCAACAGTGACGCTTCTGCGGTCTTCTTGGTTATGTTGTCTTGCGATCAAACCCTTAGCTTCTAACTTGTCGAGTCGATTAGTCATCGCTCCTGATGTAAGCATTAAAGAAGACAATAATTCAGAAGGCGTCAGCGCATAAGGTTCACCACTTCTCCTTAATGTTGCTAATACATCAAATTCCCCCATTTTAAGGTCATATTGACGATGAAGCTCTGAAACCTCTCCTTCAAGATGCTTTGCTAACCGCATCATCCTGCCCATGATTGCCATGGGTTCAGTCTCTAACTCAGGCTTTTCTAATGCCCACTGATTTGTCACTTTTTTTATCGCATCCATTTCGTTCTCTAAATACAATCAGCAATATATTTTGACGTAAAGATACTTTACACCGAACAACATAGCAATTACATTACACTTATTATCTCTATGTAAAGATACTTTATATGAATATACTTTTAGCCATGATCCCCGCTTTCTTTTGGGGTAGCACATACGCTGTTACGAAGTTCACACTTCCAGACTGGCCTCCTATACTACTTGGCGCGTTGCGCGCACTTCCTGCTGGCTTGTTATTACTCATGTTAAAGCCGACGCTACCAAAAAAATCGGAACTCAAGATCTTGTTTGTCCTTGGGGCCGTAAACATTGCGCTATTTTTCAGTTTGATATTTGTTATGGCCATGACTCTGCCTTCTGCCGTCTCAGGTGTTGGTATGGTTTCTGTACCCGTATTTGCGATGCTATTTCACTGGTTATACAGCAAGCAAACACCAAATCTGATCCAAGGGGTGAGCGGCCTAGCGCTTATCGCTCTTGCTTATACATTATTTAATCCAGCATCCATGACATTAAGTGTGTTTGGATTGATCGCTATGCTTGCAGCAATCATGTGCATTATCGTGGGGAGCACAATCACTAAATCTTTAGGAAGCAAGTTGCATTGGTGGAAGGTTTTAACATGGCAATTGATCTTTGGTGGAGCAATACTCGCCTGCGTTAGCACAGTGCAAGCCTTTATTTCACCAGAACAGTACATCAATACATGGCACAGTTTTAACCAATTGAATGCACTTGGCCTTGGGTGGGTCATTCTTCTTAACACAGCATTAGGTTATGGCTTGTACGTATGGTTATTACAACGAATGTCTGTGGTCGATTTTACATTTGGCGGTATTGCTAATCCAATCGCCGGAATTGTGTTTGGTCTGGTGTTATTAAACGAGTCATACAGCAGCCACCAATATGCGTTAATGCTGGCCATGATTTTGATGTCTTTAACACCTCAGCTTATTGCGGTCATCAAAATGCGCAAAACTACGACGGCTTAATACACATTTTTCTGAAATATCATTATTGTCTAACTCCTTAATAAATATAGAAAGATTATTTATTAGCCAATAGTGACTAAGATATGTGCGCTCAGTTTAAAAAATTAATACATTAGTTAAGAAATTCGACTTTTTATGGAGCAACAAAAGCCAATATCCGCTAATCTTAAAGATAATTAACGTTGACTGAGCTTTAAAAACGAACTTCATGACAGACGACGACTTTAAAAAATCGACAGCTAACCTAAAGAAAGCCGTCCCACTAATGATGAAAAACCACGTAGCAGCCACGCCCGCAAACTACGCGCTTTGGTATACCTACGTGGACAACGTCATTCCTAAACTAAATAAAGAGATGGACGCCGTTATCGAAGATTACGGTCTTTGCCCTCCTGCGACCTCCAAGCAACTCTACCTTAACCACATCGCTAGCCGCTCAGAAACTGACATCAGCGATCTTAGAGCAAACTTAGAAATCCTACTCGGCGAAGTTTCAAGCTCTATGAATGATACCCTCACGGATACATGCCAATTTTCTGAAATGATCGATAAGAGTTTCACCAGCTTAGAGCGGGTTGAAGACGAAGGGATGTCGATCGACGAAGTCATGGCGGTGGTTCGCCAGCTTGTCTCAGAGTCACGCGATATTCGACACTCAACTCGTTTTCTCAACAATCAACTGACGACGGCAAGTGATGAGATATCACGCCTAAAAGAGCAATTAGCAGAAGTCCAAAAAGATGCCTTATTCGACAGCTTGTCTAGCTTATATAATCGAAGAGCTTTTGATGACGACTTATTCACCCTCTGCGCAGCAGAGCGAAAGGTCAGCCTGATTCTTCTCGATATAGACCATTTCAAGTCATATAACGACAATTATGGTCACTTATTTGGCGACGCGGTGATCAAGGGAATAGCGAAGCGGTTACAGCTTAGCTGTCGCGAAGGCGCCACTGCTTATCGTTATGGCGGTGAGGAGTTCGCTATCATTGTTCCAAATAAATCCCTGCGTATTGCACGCCAGTTTGCAGACTCTCTTCGTCGAACCATTGAGAAGCTATCGATAAAAGATCGCAGAACCGGACAACAGGTCGGCAACATTACGGCCAGTTTTGGCGTTTCTGAGCTCCAACCGGGAGACTCTGCCAACGACCTAGTGGATAGAGCAGATAAACTCCTCTACGAAGCCAAAGAGCTTGGACGAAACCGTGTTATGCCACTATAAAAAGAGCCCCTGAGAACAGGGGCTCTTTTTTCATATATGGTTATTTTTTTCGGAATCTTGTTAACCATCAGAATTAATTTGTGAAATTAGCGCCGCAAGCACTTCATCTGCATTATCTGTTGCTATTTGGCAGGTTCCTGCTGCTTTGTGACCTCCTCCGCCAAATTTCAACATCAGTTCGCCAACATTGGTCCGAGAACTACGGTCAAAAATTGATTTCCCCGTAGCGAAGACAATATTCTGCTTTTGAAAGCCCCAGAGCTTATGAATGGAAATATTACACTGAGGAAACAAGGCATAAATAATAAAGCGATTGCCTGCAAAAATAACCTCTTCCCCGGTAAGATCCAGTACCACCAAGTTATCGTAAACTGTACCGCAGCGCAGAATTTGATCTTTAAATTTGTTCTCGTGCTCGCGATACAATTCGATCCGCTCTTTGACATCAGGCAGTTGCAGAATTTCTTCAATGGTATGGTTTTTACAATAATCAATTAAATCCATCATCAAGCTGTAATTAGAAATACGGAATTCACGAAAACGTCCTAAGCCTGTTCTGGCATCCATTAAGAAATTGAGTAAATTCCATCCCGTTGAATCGAGTACTTCATCACGGTTGAACTGTGCGGAATCTCCCTTATCAACCGCTTCCATCATTTCATGCCAATCGGCAGGAAATGTGTCAGTACCACCATAGTACTCCCATACAACACGCGCAGCAGAAGGTGCGTCAGGATCGATAATGTGGTTTTTATGGCCTTCTTTATTACGAAGTAGCTCTGATAAGTGGTGATCAAAAACCATATAGGCCAGAGGAACGTATGGGAGATTGGTGACAATGTCATTTGAGGTGATTTCTATTTTTCCATCTTGCATATCCTTGGGGTGTACAAACTTGATATCCTCTATCAAATCAAGTTGCTTCAACAATACCGCGCAAACGAGACCGTCAAAATCGCTGCGAGTAACCAGACGAAATTTCTTTTCTGACATGCTATACACCCTTTGCTGTACGCCATTCTACTCTAATGGCAGATGGCTCATCTCATCTTTTTGTTTTAGATTTTTCTGCGCTTTCAATCAATAGCACTAACCCTTAGTTCTAATTTTAGTCAGCATCGATCTTTTAACAAACTTAAGACAATGTTTTTTCACCATTCTTCTATAATTCTTATGCTACTAATTGAGCTAAGTCGGAGATTTAAAATGAAAAAAGCTTTTCTGTTTGCAGCAGTAGGGGCAGTAACAGTTTTGACAGGTTGCGCTAACGAGCCAGATGAGTACGAAGTAAAAGATTACACCTCGATGGCTAACCCTGCCGCAGTTTACTGTGTGCAGCAAGGCGGTGAACTTGAGACCGTAACAGAAAACAATGAACGTACAACGTATTGTGTATTTTCTGAAGAAGACAAAATCGAACAGTGGGAATATTACCGTAATAACCACAAGCAAGAAGAACAAACTGAGCAATAATCACACATTGGGTTTTTGCTATGACAAAGGGGCAACGCCCCTTTTGTTTTATCTCCTGACACTCACCTGACATAAATATTACATTTCTCATAAATAATGTGGCGTAGATCTCATTTGTTGGCTTAACGGATTAACCAACTTGGAAACAACTACACTGGGTCAAACGCTATGAAATCTAATATTCAGTCCCTGAGTGACAAGCAATGTGACGACCTTACCGTCACCTCCGAGTCGGTAACCGCTACAAGCAAAAAAACACTCTACAAATTCTCCCTGAACGCACTCATCATTGTTGCGATCAGTATCTTGGTAAATATAGCCATTCGAGCTGATTATCTTTACTTTCAGTTATCTCACGGACAAATTTCCGTCACTGAAACCATTCAGTTGATCATGCTTGCTATTACAGCCGTGACATTTGTAAATATAGCCCGTACTCAAAAAGCAGTATCACATGCAGCCTTACTCATCGCAGGTTTTTTTGCTGTTCTTATGATCAGAGAAATGGATGAATGGCTAGATCATATTTACCATGGCTTTTGGGTCGTTCCCGCTCTAATTACAGCCAGTGCGGCAATTTACTATGCCTACACCGGTGGTCAGCGAACCATCAATGAAATGGCAGCAATTCTTAGAGCTCCATTTATGAACATGCTTGTTGGTGGCGTTGTTTTATTACTGGTCTTTTCACGGTTATATGGCATGGGAAGTTTTTGGAGTGGCGTAATGCAAGATCATTACATCCGCGACGTTAAAAATATCTCAGAAGAAGGTATCGAACTGCTTTGTTACTGCCTCATCGCTCTTAGCGCTATGAAAGCCCGTCGTGCAATCAAGAAGTGCTAACTGATTCCAACCTTCTGCTTTCAGGATCTAACCTCCGATTTAACGTAGTCAAAGTGTGGTGAAAAAGCTTCAATCCACCTTTGACTTCGCTTAAAGGTGTTTTCGATCCTGTGTTATCGAAAACCGTTAACAGAGCTTGGAATTCTGATCCATATTCACTCTCATACTTCTTTTCCCTCAATAAACCAATACTGCTATCGACGGCTTGTCGCACGTTATTTTCAATATCTGGTCCCTTGTGGCCATGCGAAGAATGGACAAGCCCTTCTAAAAAGACTCGGTAAGTCGTCAGCTTTTCTATGTGAAGAAACAGGCCACTCTCTTCGATGCTATACGGATAATTCGCCAAGATATGATTTCTTACATCCGGTGAGACATTCACACTTATCGATTTCTTACTACACATCTCAGCAAACACACTAAGCAAACCTTGTTGCTTCATTAGAGACTGAATCTCTAAGATACGTTCAACATGATACTCACTTGAAGCTAACTTGACTTCAATCGTACGTGAGGGAGAAACGTCTATTTGAGTAATGAGTAGGTTTGCCGCATTGCGAAAGTTTTGAATGGTATTGGTCGATCGCTCTTCAACCCAGAGCTTATTACTCGGAAAACTTAGCTTGTTTAACCTACATAGCGTGTCGAAGTAGTCTTTCATTGCAAGGGCTTCACTGACCACTTGACCATTCCATTGACCACCGCAAAAAATAATCAGTGGTTGATTTGTAAGATGCCCATGTATATGTTCAAAAACGGACTCCACACGAGCTTTTCCTTCCTTCGTCAGCTTGCTATTCACCAGACGTTTCCCTAATACCAAAATGACATGATCAAATTCCATAAAAGTGCTCACTTTCACTCTTCAAATCAACCAGCCGCTAACGTATTGAACAAGAAAAGCTGGTTAAAAGGTTAATTATTTGTTAAATACAGAAATTCCACTAAGGTTTATACTTTTTATTAGAAGTGGTTTTATTTTGTAAGAATGATGCCAGTTGCTAAATCTCAACTAAATCAGGGCAAATGATCAGATAAAAGGATGTAGTTATGCTCTCTATTTTCGACATTTTCAAAATTGGTGTAGGCCCTTCGAGCTCACACACAAATGGCCCTATGCTTGCTGGCTATCAGTTTACGCAATTATTAAGTGAAACCCTCTCAAAAGTCTATCGCATTCAAGTCGATTTATACGGTTCTCTTTCCTTAACAGGTAAAGGACACCATACAGACAGAGCGGTTATTCTTGGCTTATTGGGCAACAAACCCGACTCAATAAAAATGACAAGCGCCAAACAAGCATTACATTCTGTACTTACGAACAAAAAACTACCTCTCGCTGGCGCTCACACCGTCGACTTTGTTGAAGAAAGCGATCTGCTATTTCACAGTGATAATCTTCCATTACATGAAAATGGCATGACCATCACTGCCTATGACCACCTTGGTAGCCAACTCGCATTTGAAACCTACTATTCTGTAGGCGGTGGCTTTATCGCAACAGCGAAAGAACTTGAAAATGATGTGTCTGGCACCACTGTCGACGTCCCCTATCCTTTTCGCTCAGCAGAACAAATGTTACAGCAAGCTGAAGAGCATGGCTTTAGCCTTGGTGGCATGATTTTGCAAAACGAGGCGGTATTTCAACATCAAGATGAAATCGACAGAAAAGCCGATCAAATTTGGAGAGTAATGTCTCTGTGCATGCAGAGAGGGTTTGAGACCGAAGGTATTCTTGAAGGTGGACTTAATGTGACAAGGCGTGCCCCTAATTTACTTAAAAAACTGGAAGCAAATGCCGCCATCGAAAACGACCCGATGGAAATAATGGATTGGATAAACCTATTTGCCTTTGCCGTAAGTGAAGAAAACGCGGCTGGTGGACAGGTGGTGACATCACCGACCAACGGTGCAGCTGGCGTGATCCCTGCGGTATTGATGTATTACCATAGGTTTATTAAAGAACTCGATACAAAACAACTGAAGGATTTCCTTGCTGTCGCTGGTGCGATTGGCATTTTATACAAAACTAATGCATCAATCTCTGGTGCTGAAGTGGGTTGCCAAGGTGAAGTTGGTGTGTCGTCATCCATGGCAGCCGCTGGCCTTACTGCGCTTCGAGGTGGGAGCAATGAACAAGTTTGCATCGCAGCAGAAATTGCAATGGAGCACTCTCTAGGCATGACATGTGACCCAATTGGGGGGCTCGTTCAAGTGCCGTGTATAGAACGAAATGCCATGGGAGCAATGAAAGCAATTAACGCTTCTAGGATGGCATTAAAACGAACAAGTAAATGTCTAATATCGTTGGATAAGGTGATTGAAACCATGTACCAAACAGGGAAAGACATGAACAAAAAGTACCGCGAGACGTCATTAGGCGGACTTGCTGTTATCCACCAGGGTCCTCCTTGCGAGTAGGATCAACTCACCAGACTTAAGGAGGCGTTTGCCTCCTTTTTTATTCTCTTCTACTCGTTGCAAACGGTTTCGATCAATCCCATTAGAAAAATAAAGCTTCAGATTAGAATAAATCGTGCATCAAAATCGAATTCTGCGATAATCACGCCAAAATATTACATACCAATAATTATATTATTTTTAGTACGTATAACTAAATCAAAACAAATTGAGAGATATTTATGTGGAATAAACTCAATAAATCCATGATGTTCTGTCAGGCCATGTTTGGACTTTCCTTCTACGGTGTGATGGTTATATTAACTCGCTTTTTTCTGGAAGATCTTGGCTACACGGAAGCTGATACCATGATGGTTGTCGGTGCTTTCTCTTCGATTGGTCCCTTATTTGCAATCGCTGGCGGCTTTATCGCCGACAAATTTTTGGGTGCTTATCGCTCTCTGACTATTGCTTACGGTACCTTTGCTACAGGCTATACACTCTTAGTGTTAGGGGCATCGTCAACAAACGTCCCAATGAGCTTGGTTGGTATCGCATTAGCAAGCTACGCCCGCGGATTAATGTCCCCTTCCTACCCAAGTTTGTACAAGCGCACTTTTAAAACCGAAGAGGACTTTGAAAATGGCTATCCAGTTAACTATTCCGTCAACAACATTGGTGCGCTGTTAGGCCAATACTTGTTCCCGATGTTTGTACTAGCTATCGGATTTAACGGTAGTTTCGGCTTATCAGCAATCATGGCAGGACTGGCATTTTTCACTCTCGTCTTCTTTAACAAACCACTAGTAAGCATCGGTGCTGATATTGATAAGCAGCCTGTTGGTGCCAAAAATTGGGCTTCATTCCTTGTTCTATCCGCTGCGATGATCGGTCTGGTATTCTTTATGTTCTCGAACATGAATATCGGAAAAAATATCGTCTACGCCATTGGTGCAGCCGCTATTCTTTACTTCATCTCCCTGATGCTTAAGTCCGAAAAAGCTCAAGCACTAAAGATGGGTACGATTTTAATCATGACAGTGCTAACAACGTGTTTCTTTGTGTATTACGGCCAGATGATGACTTCGATGACCATGGTGACCATCAACACAATGCGTGGTGATCTGTTCGGGTTTATTCCAATTGCACCAGAAGCATCGATGGCGATGAACCCGCTTTGGTGCATCGTTGCCGGTCCTGTTATTGCGTTTGTATTTTCATCTTTAGAAAAGCGCGGTATCAACTTTTCAACTGCGACAAAAATCGGCTTCGCATTTATCTTTACCGCCATCGCTTTCGGCATACTAACCATGGCTGTAACTAATGTCGGCGAAGAAGCTATCATTTTGCCTGAAGTTTTCTTATTGATTCACTTCTTCCAAGCCTTCGCTGAAGTCATTGTTGGTAGTTTGGTGGTTGCATTTATCTTATCTGTTGCACCAAAACACATTGAGAACTTTTCAGTAAGCCTGTTCTCTGTGGCGATGGCATTGAGCGGCATTGTTGGCGCGGTATTCTCTACGTCTATCGCTTTAGAAAAAGGCCAACAAGTTACTCAGCAAGTCGTTCAAACAGTTTATGGCGATTATTTCCAATTACTCACTGTACTGGCAGTTGTTATGGTCGCCATCGCATTGGTTTGCTCCTTCATCATTCGTAAAATGCTTGAAAACGCAAAACATCACGAGCAGCCAGAATTAAAAGAAGCCAACGTTTAATTAAGTAATATAAATAACAAAAGCGCCTATTTAGGCGCTTTTTTATTGCTAGCAAAAACTCATTTAATTTCTTTCTCTTGCTCTGTACTCATAATTAACACTGATGACAGGCTGATAAGCAATTTCACCTTCACTAGTTACAATTTCTTTAACTGAAACTGTAGAATTTCTTACTTCAAATGAATTTGGGTCGACTTTATCATTTGCTGAGTAATTCACCGCTTTACTAAGCTCATAAGGTGACTTGTTGTTAATATCCATCAACATGTCACGACCCGCTTCCAATGCAGCATCTTTAGACGCCACGACCTGACCATTCACGCTGTCTGTATTTACTATTTTAGAATAATGTCCACTTAATCCTGCTACTGTCATGGAGCTAAATAGTAATGCAGAAAACAAACTTATTGCCTTAATCATAACTGACTCCTTACTTACCCAAAAGTCGAACTTCCTAAGCTCAACATATTAATGGTACGTAATAAAAGACCAGTTCGTATTAAAAATAATTGCACCACACTGTCTATTATTTTGAAGTAAGAGAAGAATGAAAAACTATAACAATAGTGTGTGTATCATGGCTTATATTATGCAGTTTAAAATAACATGATGAATACCAACAAGTTAGTTTTAATAATTTATGTAGTTAAAATTGTATTCAAAATATCCTTTAGAGTCATTTGTTATATACAATTGAACATATTTTATATCAACAAATGAAATAATGAGGATGTTAAGAGATAAGCACAGCATGTACTGTCTCACACAGCAAAGTTGGCATGAGTTATTCATGCGAAAGTACCAGCCTTGCTTAATGTTCACCTTAGAGAGCATCAAAAGGATGCGTGAGAGAAATAGATTATAAAAAACAATAAGTTACTCAGATATAACCACTTCGGCTTCGATACAAATTGCATCATGGCGCCACTGCATGATTTCACAGTCTATAATATTTCCATTCTTGTCTTTGTTAACCCGCTCAATCACCATAGAAGGCGTTCCTAGCGTTGCTCTAAGTGAACTAGCCTCATCGCCCAATAACGAGCTCGTTGCAATTCGATATTGGCTTTTTACTAGCTCAATACCAAATTGCTCCCGATAAATAGTGTGGAACGAAGATGTTAAGTCTTGATCGAGTAAGTTTGGCAATCCATCACTTCGGATATAGCGCGTTACATAGGCAACCGGTCTATCATTTAACAAATGCAGACTATCAATACGATAAACATCAGAAAACGGAGGTAGTTGAAGTAATCTGGCCGCCGTTTTATCCGCGATGACACTCTTGGCAACCACAATTTGATTAGAAGGCGTTCGTCCCTGTTGTTTGGCAATATCGATAAAACCAGCCGCATTTAAAGGGTTATATTTAAGCGGTGGCGGTGAGATAAACCAACCTCGACGGTCTTCTCTATACAATCGCCCTTCAGCTTCAAGAAGTGAAAGCGCCTCCCTCAAAGTCACTCGTGTGGTGTCAAACGACTCTGCCAGTTTGCGCTCGGACGGCAATTTTTGTCCTGCCGCTAGCATCCCCGCCTCTATTTGCTCTACGATTGATTCTTTGATTTTTATGTATTGCACGAATCGTCCTTTGCCGTAACCCATCACACTAAACAGCCTGATACTAGCGCATAAGAGCCTCTAAAACATCATGTTATTATACGAGACCTTTTAATTTCGCTAAGCCATAAGCTGCAACGGTAACAACATCTTTAATTTCACCATCGATCATCATTTGTTCAAATTCGTCGAGTGTAAATGATTGGGTAATTAAGTCCTCTTCTTCAGAATCCAGTTGGTTGCCTACACCATGAAGCTGAGTTGCAAAATAGACGTGACATGTTTGGTTGAGGAAATTATAAGCAATAAATTAGGTTCTGGTGCAAATTTGACAACAGACACTGTCAGATCATTGATACTTAGTCACACTTTATCATGACACTCAATTTCACAGGCAACCAATCCGTCTGACGGGCCGATACTATGCTTCTTATTCAGCTCAGCTATCAGGATATCGAAGAGATATTCAAACAAAGAGGACTTGGCATGCATCATGTAACTCTCCAGCGTTTGGATGCTGGAATATGAACCTCAGTTGAAGGAAGCTTTTAGAAAAAAAGAAAAGGGCAGTAACCACATCATGACGATTGGACGAAACTTACTTGAAAATCAAAGGAATATGATATTACTTTTACCGCGCGGTTAATAAGCATGGGACACGATAGACTTCTACTTCTCGAAAACCAGCAATGAGACCGTTGCTAAGGCTTTCTTTGACAAGGATCAGCAAGGCCTGCCTGAAAAAGTAGTGATTGAAAGGAGCAGTTCTACTCTCTGGCGGAATAAGTGCCTTCAGAGAATACTATTACCTGCCTATTTTTAGACTTTGCGACAGAACCCCACTATCGTCTACACAGAATCTCTTATAGTTCCTAGGTGGGGTTTCTGATTGCTTACAAATGCTTAGCTTTCAAATCGAACCTCTGAAACTCTGTTGGCCGGTTTTTCCAGATCCGCTTTTGTCACATCGATGGTGTAATCCCATACAGGAGTTTCGATACCCTCTTTGATTTGCTCATCGTAGTTTCTCAATGCGAAGAACACGTATTTGCTCAGGTACATAAGAGCCCCCACATTTACGAGCACCATAATTGCTAATACAAAGTCAACCAGAGTCCATAGTGAATCCATTGACACAATACCGCTAACAACCACCAAACATAGTGCAACAATACGATAGCCAGTAATAATGTTTTTGTTCTCACTAAACCACTGAATGTTTACCTCACCATAGTAAATATCAGCCAGAAGAGTTGTAAAACAGAACAGTGAAATCGAAATAAGCACAATATACTTACCATATTCTCCGTAACCCAATTTAAACGCTTCCTGAGTCAGCTTAATACCTGTTTCGCCAGTATCCATTGCACCAGTGATGATGATAGTGAAAGCAGTACAGCTACAAACAACAATAGTCGTAAAGAATACCCCTAGCATTGCAGAGAAACCTTGGTTCACAGGGTGTTTAACTAAAGCTGTTGCATGCATACTTGGTGCCGTACCGATGCCCGCATCGTTTGAGAACAGACCACGTGCAATACCGTAGCGAAGTGCGACGGCGATAGTGTAGCCACCAACACCACCAGCAGCTGAGTCAAACTTAAATGCTTCACTCATTATCAATGTAAATACGTCATCAATCTTACTGAAATTTGTAACAAGAACAAATATTGTACAACTGATGTAGATAGCGGCCATAAAAGGTACAAGATAAGATGCCACTTCAGATAAACGTTTAACACCACCAAAGATAACAGCGCCAACTAGGATTGCAGTAAAGAGACCAGTGTACAGAGGTTCAATACCTAAAGCGCTTTCCGTCGCCTGAGCTATAGAATTACCTTGGACCATCAGATAGACAACACCAATGCCGAAAATAATGCATAGGGAGAACACCATCGCTAGGAACTTATTGTTCATGCCGTAGGTCATGTAGTAAGCAGGACCACCGCGGAAAGTACCGTCGCCATTACTTTTACGGAATAACTGCCCGAGTACTGCCTCGGCAAATGAAATCACCATACCTAGCACAGCAGTCATCCACATCCAAAAAACAGCTCCTGGACCACCTGAGAATATTGCAGCGGCAACACCTACGAGTGAACCTGTACCTACTTGGCCACCTAGCGCGGCACATAAAGCAGCGAAACCAGAGATACCACCGGATACGGATTTATCTTTTTTAAAGTTGGTAAACAAGCTTGTGAAGTAACGTATCTGAGGGAAACTACACTTAACTGTGTAGAACACACCAGAAACAACCAGAAGCGTAAGAATCAGGTAACTCCAAAATATACCGTTAAGGTATGACATAACATCCATTATCATACACATATCCTCCTTGAGTTAAGAAAGTTGTTGCTCAACAACCTGACAGAAGAAACCAGCGGCTACTGGTAAAATATTATCGTTGTAATCGTAGTTTGGGTTATGAAGGAAGTAGCCGTTCGCCCCTTCAGTACCATTGCCAATAAACACGTAGCAACCTGATACTTTTTCAGCGAAGAAACCAAAATCTTCAGAGAAGCTTTTCTTCTCACCGTTGGTATCAACTTTGTCTTCACCCACGAGCGCAATTGCTGCTTTAGCTGCTGCTTCAGTTTGTTCTTCGGAGTTGTAGCAAACCACAAACTCTCTCGAGACATGAACATCACCTTGTAGGTTGTGAGTTTCGCAGGCACCTCTCACGATTTCATTCATACGTTTCTCGACGAGATCCGTGTTTTCTGTGGTGTATGTACGGTAGTCACCTTTGATAATGATCTCTGTAGGAACGACGTTTCTTGCACCATCGGTGAGAATTTCTGTTACTGAGCAAACGACGGTTTCCATTGGGTTAATGGTACGCGAGACGATAGTTTGAAGACCATTAATCACTTGCGAAAGTGCAACAACAGGGTCAATAAGCCTGTGCGGTGAGGATGCATGGCCGCCTTCACCAATCAGTTTGATGGTAAACAGGTTTTCACTGGCCATTACACCACCAGAACACATATGAATCGAACCTGCTTCAAAACCGGGAACGTTATGGTAGCCGTATACTTCATCGGTAGGGAATCTTTCAAACAGACCATCATTGATCATCGCCATTGCGCCTAATCCATGCTCTTCATCTGGTTGGAAAAGAAAATGTACCGTACCGTTGAAATTACCTTCAGTAGCAAGATACTTAGCTGCCCCTAGTAGTGAAGAAGTGTGCCCATCATGGCCACACCCATGCATTTTACCCGGCACGCAAGATTTGTAAGGGACATCTCCAGTTTCCTGAAGATCGATACAATCCATATCAGCGCGAAGGGCAACTGTTTTTTTGCCTTCCCAGTCACCTTTACGAAGTACACCTACCACGCCTACTTGACCAATATTCTCGTGTACTTCGATCCCCCATTCTCTTAATTTGTCAGCAACAAATTTAGAGGTCACTGGTAAATCAAACTGAAACTCAGGATGTTGGTGCAAACGGTGACGCCATTCTGCCATTTCCTTCGCTAATTGTTCTGGTATTTTGTTCATTTTGTCTGTTTCCGTTATTGAAATTAAAACTTTATTGCTTTGGAGTTATTTTTAATTAAATTTGATATTGATTGACTTATATTTTATGGAGGAGATCAGCTTGAATAAGCACCATTCCAAATTACTTTCTGGTAGTTAACAGGGTCGGTATTTCCTTCAGTGCTTAGAATAAATACCGTGGAATTTTTATTGAAACCAAATTGCTTCATTATGTTTTTAGCTTCAGGATGTGTAGCCAGTGTATAGAGAACACCCAGACCAATCGCACCGGACTCGCCTGAAACGACTTTCGGATCATTCCCGATAGGATTTGCCAGAACTCTCATGCCTGTAGCGGCTAATGAATCGTCGCACGACATAAAGCCTGCAGCATTGGCTTTGAGGATTTCCCAACCTATAGTGCAGGGTTCACCACACGCCAAGCCAGCCATGATGGTATCCAGATCATCGTTGACATTGACGATATCTCCGACTAGACCTGAACGGTAAATACAATCGGCTTTTTCAGGTTCCACGATGATGCTTGTAAGGTTGTTTGCTCCGTAGTGATTGGCAAACGCTCCTAACACCCCCCCCGCCATAGAGCCAACACCGGCCTGTAAGATCACGTGAGTTGGTGCAACTTCCATTTCCCTCATCTGTTCGATACTTTCGCTGACGATGGTGGTGTAACCCTGCATGATCCATAGTGGAATATCGGTGTACCCTTCCCAGGCGGTATCTTGCACAAACTCCCAACCATTCTCCTGAGAGGCCTCGTAAGCAATACGTACTGTGTCATCATAATTGACATCTGTAACAATCACTTCTGCACCGAGTTTTTGAATGTTGGTTACTCTCTCTTCAGCAGTTCCCACTGGCATATAAATAACCGCATTCTGACCCAGCTTATCTGCTGCCCAAGCTAAACCTCGCCCGTGATTTCCATCGGTAGCAGACGTGAAGGTCATTGGTTCAGTGATTTTTGCTTTTAGACTTTCCAGACTTAACTGATTGGTAGAAATGTCATACTTCTTACCTAAAAGACGAGCCACCGCATATGAACCACCAAGCACCTTAAATGCATTTAAATCAAAGCGATAATCTTCATCCTTCAATAGAATTCGACCAATGCCAAGTTTCTCTGCCAAAGTATCAAGCGAGTGCAACGGAGTAGATTCATAACCAGGTAATTGGCAGTGAAAATTACGCACTAGCTCGAGATCATGGGCCGCAAAGCCATTGCTTAGAGATGGAGATGCAAACTGGTTTTCGATACTTTTGAGTACGTTAGGAATGACTGTTTCTAATGATTTCATATTTTGCTACCTGATAATTACTTGGTGTAAGCGATTGCTTCGACTTCAACCAGCACATCTTTTGGCAGACGGGCTACTTCAACACAAGAGCGAGCAGGCGCACCTTCAATACCAAACACTTCGGTATAAACTTCATTGAATGCGACAAAGTCGTTCATGTCGGAAAGAAAACAGCATGTTTTTAATACGGTTTCTACGGATGCTCCCGCTTCCTCCAGAACAGCTTTTAAATTCTCAAGTGATTGCTTTGCCTGCTCTTTGATACCGCCACTTACGATTTCCATTGATTGAGGATCTAAAGGAAGCTGGCCGGATGTAAAAACCATACCTGCCAAGTTAGTGCCTTGGGAGTACGGGCCTATAGCTTTAGGTGCAAGCTCTGTATTAATTATTTTTTTCATTTGTGCCTCAATGTGCTAATTGAATGTTATTCACCATGGAAGGTGTGTGTTGTGGAGCAACCAAACGCTAGCAAGAGGAGAGATATTCTTTGAAACAACAAATTTTCATTACCACTATGATAATTGCTCATAGTGGTTAGTTGTTTTAATAGTGAGCGATCAGTTCTTGATTGATTGAAGGTATGTCAAATCATTCTCATTACGGAAATTAGGAGCAGGTATGCCTCACTCCTTAATTATTTAAAATCACTAAAAAATAAGTAGTTATTCCGTTTCATAGTGTTTGGTAGTGTTATATGTTAGGAGAATAACTAACAAATCCATAAAATTTACAGTGATATATCTGTAGTAAAAATCTGTTGACTTTTAGATCCATTGATAACTTTATCTATTGAGTTGAATCACAATATTTCACCAATTTTTACTATTCTAAAATTCTAAATAATGTGATCTATCTTATTTAATAAAGATTAAATTAAATAAATGGTAATTAATTGGCTTAGACTGGATTTGTGGGAAGATTGAAGAAAAGTAAAAAACATTATCATGAGTACAATATGCAGTTCCTTTAATTATGATATGGATATAGAAGTGACACTAGTTAATATTATTGATAACAAAGGATTAATACAATTTATTAGTTATATACTCAATAAACAAAAAGTGTTGGTGTAAAGTGAAAAATAATAACCTTAACTTATTGCGTACTTTACAAATACTGCTTGAGGAGTGTCACGTCAGCCATGCTGCTGAACGTTTGCACCTTACTCAGTCAGCGGTTAGTCGTCAACTCAATCAACTCAGAGAGCTATTCGATGACCAATTGTTAGTTCGCGAGAAAAATCATCTGGTACCGACTCCCAGAGCCGAACAGCTTAAGGGGAGATTAGACGGAGTACTTACCGAGTGTGATCAGTTGTTTGAACCAGAGGTCTTCGAACCAGCTGGATGGAAGGGGCAAGTAGCAATAGCTTCATCAGATCATGTTGCTCAATATTTTATGCCTGACCTTGTTGATAAATTAGGTGAGGAAGCTCCAGATTTGAATGTAGTTTACCATTCCTGGTCTCCTAAAAAATATGAACACCTGGGCGAACTAGATATCCAGTTGGTATCAAGCACATTGCCAAAACCTCCTGATGGGTTGTCAGGAATGCTTATAGGGGAGGATCATCCTGTTTGTGTGATGAACACAAATCACCCTCTGGCAAAATCAGTCACTTTGGATTTGGATAGTTTTCTGAACTTTAATCACGTTTCGGTTGTTGGAGGTGGTGATAAAGATAGCTTTGTAGACCAGTGGCTGTCGGAACAAGGGCTAAGCCGACGAATTCAATTTACTGTCCCCTTCTTTTCTTCGGCATTATCTGCGGTATGTCGTAGGGAGCTGCTTCTTGTAATACCCGAGCATGTTGCGATTAGTGTGAAACAGAGCTTTCCTATTACCTACTTCCCTATGCCGTTTCGTGTTCCGAAGCAGAAATATTGGCTTATATGGCATCCTAAGTATGACAACGATGCATCACATAAATGGTTTCGGGAAACAGTGCTTGGTGTAATGCAGAGTTCATTTTGCTTAAGAGCGATGGTAAACCAGTAAACTTCGGGGAAGCATTTAGAGTTTGTCCCATTAACCGTCTACAAATAGACTAGCGCCCACGCACGTCAGTCATCAGAGATAGCAATATCATTGACTCACAATAAAAAAGCTGATGACTGAAGTTAGTTGGTTCTGTCGCAAAGTTTGAAAATAGAACTGCTCCAGCACTAATGCCTACCTGTTTCTTCATCTAGCCCTTCCTCAGCATCAGACATAACTCCACTCTGACTATTACAGCCTAAGCTCCTTCAACAGATTTCCATCCTAAGCATTGGCGCATTTTCCGTTTCAGCAGACGATGACACTCTTGGCAACCACAATTTGATTAGAAGGCGTTCGTCCCTGTTGTTTGGCAATTTCGACAAAACCAGCCGCATTTAAAGGGTTATATTTAAGCGGTGGCGGTGAGATAAACCAACCTCGACGATCTTCTCTATACAATCGCCCTTCAGCTTCAAGAAGTGAAAGCGCTTCCCTCAAAGTCACTCGTGTGGTGTCAAACGACTCTGCTAGTTTGCGCTCGGACGGCAATTTTTGCCCTGCCGCTAGCATCCCCGCCTCTATTTGCTCTACGATTGATTCTTTGATTTTTATGTATTGCACGAATCGTCCTTGACCGTAACCCATCACACTAAACAACCTGATACTAGCGCATAAGAGCCTCTAAAACATCATGTTATTATACGAGACCTTTTAATTTCGCTAAGCCATAAGCTGCAACGGTAACAACATCTTTAATTTCACCATCGATCATCATTTGTTCAAATTCGTCGAGTGTGAATGATTGGGTAATTAAGTCTTCTTCTTCAGAATCCAGTTGGTTGCCTACACCATGAAGCTGAGTTGCAAAATAGACGTGACATGTTTGGTTGAGGAAACCATAAGCAATAAACTGTGGACCAACATATTCCATGACTTGTGCTTCTAACCCAGTCTCCTCTCTCAATTCACCTTTGGCTAATGCTAAGTGATCCGCATTAGGGTTCGACTCCCATCCACCTTGAGGTAGCTCCCAACAACGCTGGCCTACGGTGTACCGATATTGCTGCACTAAATGAACGCTTCCCTTGTCGACAGCCAAAATCGCAGCACAATCTGACTTATCAACAACACCATAAATTCCTTCGGCACCGCTGGGTCTCAGTATTTTATCCTCTCTAACGGTCATCCATTTGTTTTGATAAACGACTTTACTGTCTAGTTGCTTAATTTTCATGCTTTTGGTTTCGAGTAATACATTAGCAATAAGGATATAAATTTTACTCTGTTAGATCTAAGACATTTTGGAGCATAAAAGGAAAGCTCATTTAATTTGCATATGTCATCTACTGACATGTTCTGACAAAGCCGTGATTTATTCTTTATCTCGAATTCATCAGTGATGTCATTAATATAAGGAACAAACTCATGGAAAACGTCATCGAAATTGTTAGCTTCAAATTGTTAAGTGAAGCTTCTGAAAGTGCGCTATTAGAGGCAACACATGAAAGCCAAGGCTTTGTGGAACAACTGCAGGGGTTTCAATATCGCTCACTAAGTTACAATAATGATACGCATACATGGACTGATGTAGTCTACTGGGATTCTATGTCCGATGCGCTGAGTGCCGGAGAGAAATTTATGGATAGTCCGCAATGCCAGCCTTTAATGGCGCTTATAGACATAGAAACCGTGAATATTCAGCGCCAAGTTATTAAGATGTGCAAATTGGCAGACAAATACGCAACGCCAGCGTAATGTCGCACCATGGAGCTCTTTAACTGAGCTCCTTTTATCATTCCATTAGCCACTTTATTCTCGGGAAAAGACATGAGTAAATCTGAGCGTCTGTTCGAACTTCTTACCTTGCTGCGCTCTAAGCGTTATGCAGTGACGGCAGCGGAATTGGCAGAGAAAATGGAAGTAAGTGAACGAACGATTTACCGTGATATTCAATCCTTAATATGTTCTGGTGTACCCATTCAAGGTGAAGCGGGTGTTGGTTACATGCTTCAAGCTGGTTCTCACCTCCCTCCACTTATGTTTAACGAACAAGAAATGATGGCCCTTGAACTTGGCATGAGAATGGTCAGAGCTTGGTCTGATAGTGAACTAGCCAAAGCCTCTGA
This sequence comes from Vibrio sp. NTOU-M3, assembly GCF_040869035.1. Classification (NCBI taxonomy): domain Bacteria; kingdom Pseudomonadati; phylum Pseudomonadota; class Gammaproteobacteria; order Vibrionales; family Vibrionaceae; genus Vibrio; species Vibrio sp. NTOU-M3. The sequence continues at coordinate 1,357,635 of NZ_CP162101.1, read as the reverse complement.
AACAGCCTCGGCTAAGGTACTTTCGGTACTTCCAGATAAACTCAAACAACAAGTGGAAAACTTCCCGCTTATTGTGCCAGACCTATACACTCATTCGGTCTCTGCGCACCATTGCCAAATGTTGAGACACGCAACCGATGCGAAATTAAAAATCGAAATTAATTATCAAGCTGAAGATGGACAGAAAACTCACCGTACGTTGCAACCGCTTGGCCAAATTTTTTGGGGTAAGGTCTGGACACTAGTCGCTTGGTGTGAGCTACGAAACGACTACCGTCATTTCCGCTTAGATAGAATAGAAAAGCTGGTAGTTCTCGATGAGCTATTTGAAACCAATAAACACAAATCTCTCGAACACTATATTGCCATGTACGCTCCTCGGGACTAGTTTTATAGAAGCTCATTCATTAATTTTTACGACAAGGGATGAATATTCAAGGCGAATAGACAACCATGCATGTCATGTTCAATTTCAAATTCTACAGCTTCAGTCAGATAAGGTTTCACATCTCCACAATCCATATCATCAATATGAAAAAATACTGGCTTTGCTTCGCTTTCTATCGCAATCAAGCCATAGCCTTGTTCAACATACCAGTTGGTAATTGTGCCCGCAACATACATGTTTTTTCTCTTTCAATAGGTGTTTTCTTTACTTACTACCTATTTCACAAGAAAGATCACTTTACTTCCATTAAGAGTAATACTCATAGGTGTACGGTTTCACGGGCATCAAAATTAAAAGTCATGAATATGGCATTAGTGATTTTTAAGCGTTTAGAATTATTTTTAACTCATGTAAGGAGTTCACGATGTAGTTTGGTTCGATCCCTTCCGCCAAAACTTGTTCTGCATGATTTAGCCAACACGTTTCAATACCAAAATTAATGCCACCTAAAATGTCAGAATGTTGATTGTCACCGACCATCAATACACGACTCTTGCAAGGATTCCCCATTGCGTTCAATGCATGCGTAAAGATACCTGTATCTGGCTTTGCGATCCCGACTTCTTCGGAAATAATAACGTGCTCAAAATAATCAGACATCCCCGTCCTTTCAAGTCTGATCGCTTGCAGTTCAGTAAAACCGTTTGTGATAATACCAAGCTTCGCTTTTCCTTGTAACGAGGTGATCAGCTCTTTTGCACCAGGTAGCAAGGAGCAAATGTCAGCCATCGCTTCTAAAAACGCGCTATTGAGTTCTGAGGTCGTGGTTTGCAGTTTATTTGCCCACGATTCAAATCGAGTGTGCTTTAGCTCATCTGCAGTGATGGTTCCATCTTGATAGTCAACCCACAATGGCTTATTAACGGTCTGATATAACTGAAAATCGTCTTTAGTAAACTCAACACCTTTACGCTCAAACATAAGCTGCATACCTTTAAAGGCATCAAAGTGGAACAGCGTCTCGTCGGCATCAAATAAAACCCAATCGTACTTCATTACTTTATCCCTGTTATTTATTGCGATTAGTTTAAACGCTTCTCACCGCTCATAGCTACCTAAAAAAGAGTTCAGTGATCTATCACCCAAATCCCAAAGCTCACCACTCTAAACGAAAGGCAATATGACCTGAAGCACATCGTTTATTTGGCATATCGCTAGGATAACCAGTACTACGTACTAAACAGGAGCTGTTATGAAACATTTTCTCCCATCTAGCGTTATGCTGACTCCTTTTGTTGTTAAATACTATCCAGAGCCGGATGAAGAAATTGCCGACACCGATGAAGTAAACGAGGTAAAATCTGAACATAGAGAAGACGACAAATCAGAGTAAGTTAATTCCACTCTCTGGGGTTTGTTCTATCTTTTACAGACTAACGCTTGTTGACCTAACGGGATAAGGAGACTCGAATGAAGAAAATCGCCATAATTTTAAGTGGCTCCGGTGTTTTTGATGGTGCAGAAATTCACGAAGCCGTTTTAACGTTGCACGCTATCGAAAAGCAAGGTGCGAGTTGGCATTGCTTTGCCCCCAATATTGAACAGCTTCATGTGATCAACCACATTACTGGTGAAGAAATGGCAGGACCACGCAATGTGCTTGAAGAGTCGGCCAGAATTGCACGAGGTAACATTGAAGACGTCGCTAAGCTGCACGTTGATGATTTTGATGCACTCGTATTACCCGGTGGTTTTGGTGCTGCGAAAAACCTGACTGATTTTGCGGTAAGCGGTGCAGAGTGTAGCATTAATACACATGTTGCTAGTGCCTGTCGCGCCTTCGCTCACGCTAAAAAGCCAGTGGGCTATCTTTGTATTGCACCTACGATAATTCCTATGATTTATCCAAACGGAGTAAAAGGCACTATTGGCAATGACGAAGCCACGGCAGCTGCGTTTAATCAAATGGGGGGACAACATGTAAATTGTCCTGTTGATGAGTATATTTACGACGAACAACATAATGTGCTTTCGACACCTGCTTATATGCTTGCAGGTAACATTGCTCAGGCAGCGAGTGGCATTGAAAAATTGATCGAAAAGCTCGTCACTTTGGCTTAGTATTACTCCAAATAAAGTGACAAAAAAGCACCACACCAGTGGTGCTTTTTTATTTCTAATAAATCAGGAAAATCAATATATGTTGGGAAAACGATTGCGTTAACTTACTAATTTATAATGATTTTAACTTTCCAACATATGCAACAAGACCAAGTTCACATTTTATCAGTCGCACATCATTTTCCCGAAAATCGCTTGTCACAGATCAAAGTTGAATATCCACTTTATGACACTCTGGCTAACAGTAATCTATAACCAAAATACGGAGCAATCCTATGACAAGTGCTTTTTTCATCCCTACCATTAACCTAATGGGTGCAGGCTGCCTTAAAGACGCTGCGGACAACATTCAATCTCAAGGTTTTAAGAAAGGTTTGATCGTTACGGACAAGATCCTTAACCAGATCGGTGTGGTGAAACAGGTTCAGGATTTACTAACTGAACGTGATGTAGAAACAGTAGTATTTGATGGCACACAACCAAACCCTACTATCGGTAACGTGAATGCTGGCTTAGAACTTCTTACTGATAACGACTGTGATTTCGTAATTTCACTTGGTGGCGGCTCGCCTCACGATTGCGCGAAAGGTATCGCATTAGTCGCTTCAAACGGCGGTAAAATTGCTGACTATGAGGGTGTTGACCAGTCTGCAAAACCTATGCTACCACTAATCGCAATCAACACCACGGCCGGTACGGCATCAGAAATGACTCGCTTCTGTATCATTACGGATGAAGAGCGTCATATTAAGATGGCTATTGTTGATAAGCACACCACGCCACTGGTTTCTGTTAACGATCCTGAGCTTATGCTTGCTAAACCAGCATCATTAACTGCTGCAACGGGTATGGACGCGCTAACTCATGCGATTGAAGCGTATGTTTCAATTGCCGCAACACCAATTACTGACGCTGTAGCGATAAAAGCGATTGAGCTGATCCAAGCACACCTACGTACTGCGGTTAAAAACGGCGAAGACATTGAAGCTCGCGAGCAAATGGCTTACGCGCAGTTTATGGCAGGCATGGCATTTAACAACGCATCTCTTGGCTATGTTCACGCGATGGCGCACCAGCTTGGCGGTTTCTACGATCTTCCACACGGTGTTTGTAACGCAATTCTATTGCCACACGTACAACGCTACAACGCACAAGTTTGCCCAGAGCGTCTGCGCGATGTTGCCAAAGCCATGGGTGTTAACGTTGAAGGCCTAAACGCAGAACAAGGCGCAAATGCCGCTATTGATGCAATTGTTGAGTTGGCTAAGGACGTCGGTATCCCTGCGGGCATTAAAGAGCTAGGCGCTAAGCTAGAAGATATTCCAACACTAGCAGACAACGCGTTAAAAGATGCTTGTGGCTTTACTAACCCTAAACAAGCGACACACGAAGAGATCTCTGCAATTTTTGAATCTGCGATGTAATCAATTTCGCAACGGATAAAGCCTCACAATGTGAGGCTTTTTTATTTGGATGTTACTTTAAAACAAGTGATACGCTTTAACTGAAAACGGATATGCTCTATGCCTCCATTAAACTGGCATGGAAAATTTACATTGTAAATCCCCGTTATAACAGGGGTTAAAGCAGATAAAGCTTGTCTAATGTACGGTTCTAGTCAACGATGAAGCTCTTGCCTACTAAAGGCAGCACCACTTATACAACCTTCAAGCAGTTACAAAACTGACTAATAGGTATTACTCAATACTTGTTCACATACTATCAATAAAAAAGGGTTAGAAATTACTTTCTAACCCTTTTGCACTTTACACCTTACCTAAACGTTAAGGAGCAGCATCCACCTCCACAGGAAGGTAATGCTTAGGCTCCAGCTTTAACCATTCAGGTAAAACCGTACCGATCGAAATGGAAGACCAAGTACCAGACAAAATACCGATGAACATCGCAGTAGCAAAGCCTTCAAGTGCGTTTCCGCCTAATAGCCATAGCGCAGCAACGGTAATCAACGTGGTACCCGATGTGACCATAGTGCGTGAAAAAGTCGCAATCACAGCCTGATCGTTGATTTCTTCCACAGGCTCACTTTGTTTTGCCACCAGCAATTCGCGAATACGGTCCGCGATAATAATTGAGTCATTCAATGAATAACCAAGAATTGCGAGAATGGCAGCAAATACCGTCAAGTTAAACTCCATCTGAGTTGCGGCAAAGAAACCAAGTACCAGCACAACGTCATGAAGTAGAGCAAGTAACGAACCACTGGCTAAGCGCCATTCAAAACGGAAGCACAAGTAACCCAATATACACAACATAGAGATCAGTAATGCAAGACCGCCTTGATCGACCAAATCTTGCCCTACTTGTGAGCCCACCATGCTATTGCTTACCACATCAACATTGTGCGAAATGCCGCTTAGAAGCTGGCCTACATCTGGAGCTTCTTTTCCTTGTTCAGGAACTGGGTAGCGAATAATCCAACGCCCTTCTTCATTTGAATGCGTTACAGAGGTAAATTCACCCAGTTCAGGCTTAAGCACTTTTAGCATGTCAGCGCTTGTTAAGGCTTTATCTAACTGAACTTCAGTAACCATGCCCCCTGTAAAATCAAGCCCCATATTGAGCCCTCTCAAACCAAGAGCGACTAATGAAACGATCATGAGCGCGACTGAAATAAAGCCAGTAACGTAACGAATACGACGGATATGTTGTTTTAAAAATTCCACCATGACTTACACCCTTACATCACGACGAGCATCGCGACCCCAAATTAAATTGATGATAGCGCGTGATGCAAATACGCCACTGAACATACTGGTTAGCAAGCCCAAGCCTAGTGTTAAGGCAAAACCTTGGATCGGACCATTACCAATCGAGAAAAGAATTACCGCGGTGATCATCGTGGTAATGTTGGCATCAAGGATGGTGCTAAGTGCACTACCAAATCCTTGATCAATGGCTTGAGCAAATGTGCGCCCTTCTGCCATCTTGTCTCTTATACGTTCAAAAATAAGCACGTTTGTATCAACGGCCATACCGACAGTTAGAACCAAACCGGCGATTCCCGGAAGGGTCAGTACCGCACCCGGCAGTAGCGCAATCAGACCAAGCAGACAAACCATGTTGATGATCAGCGCAACATTGGCAACCCAACCCAATCGGCGATACCACAAAGCCATAAAGGTCAGTGTTAATCCCATGCCTAAAGCAAGTGCCGCAAAACCATTTTGAATGTTCTCTGCACCTAATGACGCCCCAATAGTACGCTCTTCCACGATGGTCACTGGCGCTGTTAATGAACCAGCACGAAGTAGTAGAGCTAAGTTTTGCGCCTCTTCCATTGAACCCGCTCCCGTAATGCGGAACTGGCTACCAAGTTGAGATTGAATGGTTGCAACACTAATAACGCGTTCACTACGTTCAGTTTCGCCACACGCATTCGTGGTATATTCACGGTATACCGTCGCCATTGGCTTACCAATGTGTTTACCGGAAAAGTCACTCATCACTTTACCACCCGCGTGATCAAGTGAGATATTAACTTCAGAGAAGCCCATTTTGTCGACACCAGCGCGTGCATTCACAATGTGCTCACCCGTTAAGACTGGACGTTTCGCCAGAATTACATCTCGGCCATCGTTATCTTTCAACACGACATCAGACGCCGTAATACCACGAGATGCCTCTTTTGCTTCATGAAAGGCAAGTGTTGCCGTAGCGCCGATAACATTCTTCGCTTGAGATGGATCTTGTACACCCGGTAACTCGATGCGGATGCTGTGTTCACCTTGTCTCTGAACCAATGCTTCCGTAATACCTAGCTCTTCAATACGGTCACGCATGATCTTTAAGTTTTGCTTGATCGTGACTGTCTGAAACTCCGCTTTGTTTTGTTGTGTTGGCTGTACACTGACATAATCTGAGTGACGTTTTACATCCCAACCTGGGTAGTTTTGTTTGACGTAATTTGCAGCGGTGTTTAACGCATCGTCACTTTTTGCCTTAACTTCGAATCCATCAACACCAGTATCAGCAAACTTAACACCGCGAATGCGTTCTTGACGTAGCATGTCACGCATTTCGTCCACCATGGTATTACGTTGCTCTTCAAACGCTTTGTCTACATCAACATTTAGTAAGAATTGAACACCACCACGTAGATCGAGACCAAGTTTGATTGGGTTGAATCCCATCTCACCTAACCATTTTGGTGCGACTGACACATAAGAGAAAGTGATGCTGTCGCCTTCGCCAAGCAATTTATCAATTGCCTGACGAGCATGGGTCTGCTCAGTTTCGTTGTCGAACACAAGCGTTGTAACATCACCTTTCTGTGTGATTTCATCGACGTTGATGTTTCTTTGATCCAAATATCGATCGAGTTCAACTACCGAACGAAGTGGACCAGTCGCATGTGACGTTGTCACCTGAATTGAAGGTTGTTCGCCAAACCATGTCGGAATAGCGCTAAGTGCTAACATCACTACAGTGACGATTAACACAACGTATTTCCATGCAGAATAATGATTCATCAGGCGAACATTCTTCGCCTGTCTTAGTTGTTTTTTCTTCATACCGTTATCCCTCGGAAAAGTCCGAGTTAATAAGTTATTTGTTTGATTACGAGAATCGCGGGATAACAAGCTACTGATCACAAGTGACGTAATTTGCTGTTTGTAAACCACCTCCGTTTACCTCAGTTAGCTCGGATTGAAGAAAATTAGTATTGGCTGTTTAACGCAACATAGAGCGCGTTCGTCTCTTTCCAACCGGACAGACGATGATTGTGATAGAAGTAGGCTCCTGTCCATGCTTTAAAGTCATGAACTGGGTAATAATATTGCCGATAAAGTGGTAATGAATCGAATGGATTGTCAGCATCCGAATTCAAAGAGTCATCGTGATCATCAAGGCTTCGCGGAGGCTCTCCCCAACGATTACTGTTAATGATCGCAACCGCTTTTTCTTTTGGCTCTGAATGTGTTTGAGGTTTGGATTTTGTTGACGCAGTTGTCGTTGGCGACTCATTGGACTGCTCTTTAGCTTTCAGCGCCAAATAAGAGAGCCGATAACTTACATCCGCTTCGCTTTTCTGAAGGTACGACAAAGCCTGTGCGGGCAAAGCCATCACAAGCAAAATCAACCAGAAAAATCTAACGAATGTATGTGCCATTCACATCATCAATAAGGTAAGAACCCGGCCATAGTAAGTAGGAAAGTTCATGACAGCAACAAAAAAAATCTAAAACTTATCTTTTCAATTTTGAGTGGTTATAAACGCTTAGAATGTGTACAACATCCGCATTGGAAAGAAGTTATTTGTAAAAAATTTCTCCACTATGAATGTCTAAATAAATTTTGTTTGCCTGTTTCAGTCCCCCACAATAAATAAAGTACACATCTCTTTCTTTATAACGAACTGAACGTACCCACCCTCCTAGTTCTTCGAAATCTTCGGGAGTACATGTTTTTTCAGTCAGCAGGTCTTCAGTTTTCTTGATAAACATTTCAAAGTGCTGTTTAAAATCGTCGGATTTCTCAATGTATGTAGTGACGGTTTCTTTACGCTCTTTTTCTGTAATGATAGGGGCGACTTCAAGTAAAGCCTTCATAGGAACCCACTCAGCGACTTCCGGTCCGCCTTCCTCATACACATAGTAAGGGGAAATTCGGCCCCAACCGTCTTTCTTTTCGAGAATATGCAGTTTGTCACCACGATACACCACACTCTCAATAAAGGCTTCATGGTCGGGGAACTCACGCACACCCAGTTTAGGTGGGCTGACGTAATAGTCTGTAACCTCAGGCTTTGGTGGTTCTTGTTCCTCTTCTTCTTCGATGATTGGCGTGATCTCTTCTTCCTCGACAGTTTCAAGCGCTTGGTCTTGCTGTGGCTTGAGGTAAAACACATAGTAGCCGCCTCCGGCACACGCAATGCCAACAAGCAACAATACAATCATCATTACTTTTTTCATTTAAACTCTGTCCTAGCCCACTTCCTATCACTCTATATAACTATAACGGCAGCAATCACTTTTGCTTTACCCACCAGCACATTTTCATTTCGGGTTTAACGCTAAAACGCCAAGACCGGAATAAAATCAAAAAATTTCATCAATATTTTCGAACAACTTGTATAAAAATTAGTGATAGAACGTGATTTAAATCACGCCTAATATACCTCTCAAGCGCTAACCAAGCGCAGAAATAAAAAACATATAACTTTATTCAAAAGGAAATAAACTATGAAAAACGTAATCTCAACACTAACGCTTGCCGCCCTATCTTCAGCATTTGCTTTTTCTGCATCAGCTAGTGATTTAGAGTTAAAAATCAACACATTTGATTCTTCTGCTCGTGCAACAGTATTGAAAGATGGTCAACCAGTTTCGGGAGTACCTGTAAAAGTGACTGGCTCAGGAACACAAACCTATACCACTTCAGAATCCGGCTATGTTAACGTTTACAACCTTCGTAACAACGGTCGCACCTTTACATTCGAAATTACTGATGATGAAGGAAACACAATCACTGAACGTCGTTTTGTCCGTGGAGATAGCTAAGTCTAGGTACGCCTAATGTATATCCTTAGTTTCCCCAAAGTCAGTAGAGGGATTTACTGACCAGAAAACGACTCAGAGAATAATGTCTATGCGATATAGTTCTAAAGCCTGCTTTCAGTCAATGGATGGCGAAGCAGGCTTACGCTTTTTATTCCCTCTCATGCCTTCTTGACACCCCTTTATCTTTGACTCGGTTTATACTCTTACTATCTTAGTTATTGATTACTTATTATGAACCGATTAGAGCTAGTACTTGTTGGCTCAGTTTTATTGTTCTATTCACCAGGCATTCTCTTTGCCAAACATTGCTCGCAACGAGATTGGAACCAGTTGCTACATGAGCAACAGTACATCGATCGTCTGTATAACCAACAAGCCATCAGTTTCAATCAATCTCTTAATGAACAACGTAACCAAATTCTGATCCATAAAACGTTTTCACCTAAAGAAATTGACGCATTACTTTCTGTCGAAAATTCAAACAAAAGAGAAATGTTGCTTAAACAAGCTGAATCAGCATTAGTTATGGCCGCCGATTTATTGCATCAACACGAGAAAATGTCTGAACAGCTTCCTTCATTCATCCAGCAAGCCAAACAATGGCAAACCATGAGTACACACTGCCAAAGCGCCGATAAACAACTCAACTCAATTGCCGCTCAAAAATACGTACTACACAATCAAGCACTCATAAATGACGTGAAGGTATTAATGCAAAAATATGAGCGGTTAAGAGAGATCTACCTCACCGAATACCAAGCATTGCGGAAAGCAAAGAATCGCAATAACTAGTCTGAGGAAGCAACAAACAACTCATCGCACTTAGCTGCACATATAAAGTCGTTTTTATGCAAGCCTTTAATGGAATGGCTCCACCACGTGACTGTCACTTTGCCCCACTCAAGAAGGATCGCGGGATGATGAAATTCATCTTCAGCTAACTGAGCGATTTGGTCAGCAAAAGCCCACGCTTTTTTAAAATTTTTGAACTTATATACCTTCTCTAACTGAGGGATCTCATTTCTCTCAATAAGAGACCAATTATCGAGTTCATTCAAAAGGCTGTTGCGCTCATTCTGTGTTAACGCAATCGCATCAATACTGCATGCCTCACAACGCAGTTCATTTAACATTTATTTCTTCCTTAGTTTCAAATAATGGAGGGAGTAAAGCGGCAGACATGGCTTGGTGGACTTGTTGCAGTAAGTCGACTTGGCTAAGCTCATACAACGCTTCAATATCATTCAGCACATAGTAAACAGGCTGCATGATGTCGATTCGATAAGGCGTTCTTAATACGCGTTGAATATCAAAAGTTTGTCTTTGTGCTGTTTGGCTATCCAGTGAATACACAGTTTCTCCCGGTGACGAGATAATCCCACCGCCATAAATTTTTGTTTCACCGTTTTCACGCACTAAACCAAACTCAACCGTAAACCAATACAGCCTCGCCAAATAAACACGTTCTTTTGCGGTTGCTTCTTTGCCAATTTTTCCATAAGTATGGGTAAATTGAGCAAAATCTGGATGCGTTAACATTGCGCAATGGCCAAATACCTCATGGAAAAAATCAGGCTCTTGTAAATAGTCAAACTCTTCCCTGCTTCTTAAAAACGTTGCGACGGGGAATTTTTTCTCCGCAAGCAAACCAAAAAAGCGGTCAAAGTTAATCAGCGCAGGCACTGGCTCAACTCGCCATCCTGTTTGCTCAATCAGCACTTGATTGATATCTCGCAGTTGCGGAACCCTATCCGTTGGCAAATCCAACATCGCAAGCCCATCGAGATAAGGCTTACATACTCTGTCACCAATCAATGAAAGCTGCCGCTTCATCAAGTCGTGCCAAATGTGATTTTCACTGTCACTCCAGTTAATGAAGCCGTTATCATTCATAGGCTTAGATTGATACTTAGTCATTACGTAAACCTTTTACAACCCGTTTACAATTAAGCCTATCCACTGATGTTTCACCTGCCAATAGCCAAGGTAATATCAAGCCCAAACCAAATGTAACATTTATTTTACATTCTGCGTTTTTCTCTATATTTTTCAGCCATATGTTTCCCTGCTCCAAGTTTGACTTTGAGTAAAAAAGCATCAAGACTTAGAAGGATTTCGCGGAATTTTGACGAGGAATGTCATGCCTAACACACAACCTTTGTGGACACCTAGCCGCTCACGCATAGAAACCTCCAACCTTTATCAGTTCATCCAGCATATCAACATGCAAGGGGAAGCTATTTCCGACTTTAACGAGCTGCACCAATGGTCTATAGATTCAAAAAAAGAGTTTTGGTTAGAAATTTGGCAATATTGCGATGTGATTGGCTTTAAAGGCGACTGCATCCATGGAGAAGGCATTGCTAAATGGGGTCAATTTTATTCAAGCCGTGATACCATTTGGTTTCCACAAGCCCAGCTCAACTACGCGGAAAACCTACTTTCATATGCCTTCCAAGAGCCTGAACGAACAGCTATCTGGTTTAAAAACGAACGGGGACAAAGCCGAAAGCTGACATGGCAACAGTTGTGTGATCAGGTCTCGATTCTTCAACAATGGCTAAAGCAAAATGGGGTTGAAAAAGGTGATGTCGTCGCGGGTTACCTCCCCTACTTACCAGAAACGGTTGTCGCGATGCTCGCCACGACAAGCCTTGGTGCGATTTGGACATCAACATCTCCTGATTTTGGTGTCGAGAGCGTCATCGAGCGTTTTGGCCAAGTTCAGCCAAAAATCCTCTTCTGTTGTAATGGTTACTCTTTCAATGGGAAGTCATTTGATATGGTGGAAAAAAATCGTCAGCTTGCTGATGCCCTTTCCAGTATCCAAAACACCTGTCAAATCGACTACCTACAGGCCACACCACAAGATGCATTTTACAATGAAACATTTTCAGACTGGGAAGCCATACTGGCTAGCTATATCCCACGCGGATTAAGGTACGAACGTGTTGGGTTTAATGATCCTCTGTTTGTACTTTACTCCTCTGGAACAACGGGTAAACCCAAATGCATCGTTCATTCTGTTGGAGGAATCACCCTTAATCACTTGAAAGAACATCAACTTCATTGTGATATTCAACCCTCAGACTCCGTGTTTTATTACACAACATGTGGCTGGATGATGTGGAACTGGCATGTCTCGGCTCTTGCCAGCGGAGCGACACTTATTATTTATGACGGAAGCCCAATGTATCCAATGCCCGGCGTATTGTGGGAACTGGCGCAAGAAGCTAATGTCAGCTTGTTTGGCACATCAGCGAAATATCTCGAGACGCTACAAAAAGTCAATTATTCACCCAGCCAGTATTATGCCTTACCGCACTTAAAAACGTTATGCTCTACTGGCTCAGTACTTTATCCAGAACAATTTGATTTTGTGTACGCCAATATCAAAGCGGATCTCCACTTAGCCTCTATTTCTGGCGGTACAGACATTTGCGGCTGCTTTGTCCTCGGTAATCCAATCTCTCCGGTATTTCGTGGGGAATGCCAAGGCTTTGGACTGGGTATGGATGTGCAGGTATTCGACGAAAGCGGTCATTCTATTCGAGAAAAACGAGGAGAGCTCATTTGTGCCAATAGTTTTCCTAATCAACCTATCGGGTTTTGGCATGATGATGGTGAACGCTATCATCAAGCGTATTGGGATAAGTTTGAAAACGCATGGCATCACGGAGACGATGTCGAGCTTTCACCTAACTCAGGGATGATTTTCTATGGGCGAAGTGATACCACTTTGAACCCTGGTGGTGTACGAATCGGAACATCAGAAATCTACCAACAGGTAAATCAATTCGACGCTGTGCGAGATTCAATCGCAGTTGGACAAGCGTATCAAGGGGATGAGCGTATTGTGTTGTTTGTTGCTTTGAACAACCAACAAAAGCTAACCACAGAACTCTCTGCTCAAATAAAAGCACAACTTAAAGCGCATTGTTCACCTCGGCACGTTCCCGCAGAAATATACGCCGTTAGTGATATCCCTAAAACAAAATCCGGCAAATTGGTTGAACTGGCGGTAAAGCAAGTGATCCATGGAAAAGAAGTACAGAACAAAGGCGCAATTGCCAACCCGGAAATATTGGATGAAATTGCGCAACTGTTTATATGACAACAATGATATAGCAACAAAGCCCTGAAACACGTTCAGGGCTTTGCATTGTAATCTGAGTCAAATGATGCGGATGCTTTATTTGGTACCAACACCCATCACTACTTTTAGTTTGCCTTCCGGAGTTTCAATTTCAAACGGAGTTGAAATAGTCACCTCGTTGAAACCCACACTTGAAAGCACACGCTCAATCTTATTTGCTGTCAGTCCTTCGCTGTCATTTTCAGCTAACCAATCCCACTGTACAAACTGACCGCCTTCATCGAGCAAAGAATAAACGATATCCATAACATCAGAGTAATTGGGTAAAAAACCACAAACGGACGAAGCAACAATTAGGTCAAATTGTTTACGAAACGCAGGATGAAGTGCAACTAACCCACGAGAAAGCACATCAACAACAGGTTCGACGTTTTCTAACTGCTTGTCGTCTAACTTCTCAATCATTGCTTCAGAGCTATCAAGAGCCACAATATCTTTGGCAAACGGAGCCAATTTCTGACTCATTAGACCCGTACCACAACCAAAATCTAGAACGTGTTTACCTTCAATACTGACTGCTTTAGTTAACGAATCGAATGCACTCTCAGCATATGTGTGCGTTGCTTGATTCGCTTCCCATTCCGCAGCGTATTCGTCCCAGTTTGTCGCCATTATGATCTCCCTATTACTTCTTGTATCAGGCACCCACCAAGAGTAAACCAAAACCTATGTGTCTTCATAGTCTTATACCAACATTTCTTGGTGTTTTGGTATAAGATACACTCGTTAATGCAGTGAAACTAATGAAGTTACTATGAACCTTTCTCAAATCGAAGCGTTTTGTCATGTTGCAGATACTGGCTCAGTGTCAGAAGCAGCACGCCAACTTGAATGTAACCGTACCAAGCTCAGCATGGCAATTAAAGCACTGGAAAAAGAACTAGGTATCGAACTTTTTGTTCGTTCTGGGAACCACCTAGTACTTTCAGAGGCAGGAAAGGCCATTTACAAAGATTGCGAAAGTTTATCGGTAACCTCATCAAGAATTCGACAAACTTGTGCGCAAGCTTCTGGAGAGTTCAACGCCGAGCTATGGATAGCACGTGATGACTCATTACCTGATGACATGTGGCTAGATTTAGCGCACCGCCTTAACGATCAATTTCCCGCCACATCCGTCAACATTGTTCTGGCATCAAGTGGTGATTTAGCCAACCTAGTGGCCACTCACCAAGTCGATTATGCATTTGGTGTTGACTACGAAAGAATTGACGACCCTCAACTCACCTATCACCCATTAGGTAAGATCCGAATGATGTCGGTGTGCAAATCAGGGCACCCACTGACTCAGTTAAGACGAGTCTCTGATGAAGATTTACGCAAGCAATTACAGGCTGTGATGGTTTATCTGAACGAAAAAGACAATCCTGAACTTCAACCGATGTCCCTGAGACACATCGGTTTTTCAAGCTTCGATTACATGTTGAATACCATTCTTGCGGAAGACGCGTGGGGAGTATTGCCTGAGCCCCTTATTCGTCATTACCTTCGCCAGCAACAACTCGCTGTAATTAAACACACTTATGGTTTGACTCAAGAGGACTACTGCATGTTCACGGCATCAGGGCGTGCGGAACACCCGGGCGTCTCTTGGTTAGCGGATCGTTTAAACGAATATCTGTTTGATTTTTAGAATCAAAGCCATATGCCATACGCAATCAATCACTGAGCGTCAATAATAATGACACCACAACATCCTCTTAACTAGTTGTTTTAATTAAACTTAGTTATATCCCGCCATTTCTCAGGTTATTTTTAACACAGATCATATTTGTCAATTTCGCACTAAAAGAGAACAATATAGATATGTTCAACAGCGAGTATTTAATATGTGTGCCAGGACAAGCTTAAATGAAAAACGAATCCTTACCGTCTCAGCCCTTTTAGCTTCTGGGTTTGCGGTTGGAGGGCTTGTGCTCGGTCTACTCGTTGGTTCTCTGGTTATTGTTTTCGACGGCGCTTATTCGCTCGTCAGTTTACTGTTAACTTTATTGTCGCTCGCCGTTTCTCGTTATATCCAAAAGCCTAGCCAACATCATTTTCCTTTCGGTAAGGCCGTACTTCAGCCTGTCGTCATTGCGATTAAAGGGGCGGTTATTCTCTCAGTGGTTGGCTATTCGCTTTACTCTGCGGTTTTAGCCATGTTTAGCGGCGGTCGTGAGGTCGATGCGTCTATCGCGACATTGTTTGGCATCATTAATGTTATCGGTTGTGGTTACGCATGGTGGTACATTGCCAAAACCTCTAAACGCTTTTCTTCAGGATTAATTGTTGCTGAATCAAAACAGTGGCAAATGGATACGCTATTAAGTGTTGCTGTGACACTTGGCTTTATTGCCGCTTGGTTGGTCACGTTATCACCATGGGCACACTATTCTGTTTATGCCGATCCAATGATGATGATTCTAATGTCGTTTTACTTTATTAAAGTCCCTTTCGACATGTTAAAAGGCGCAGTGCGTGAACTCTTGATGATGGCACCAAGCAAAGAGATTCGCCGTACAGTTAAGCAAGAGGTATCAGCTTTGGATAGTCAGGTTTCTCAACACATTGAGCTTGCGGGCGTAACGAAAGTTGGTCAAGAGCTAAGAGTTAACTTGGATGTATACACTAAAGATGACAACGTTGAGGTTGCTGAGTTAGATAAAGCGCGTCGAGTGTTAAAAGACAAGCTATCGAAACTCTCACTTGATTTGCATCTAACGATGAACATTGCCAATTAGTCAGATTAGAAGATAAAAAAACACCGACATGATTGTCGGTGTTTTTGTTTTAATGGTTATTTACGTAATGCATTGAGCTTCGCTTGAGCAATACCAAAGATGGTATCAATTGGGTAGCTGCCCTCATCACTCGGCTCTCCCGCCGCTTTCCCTGTAAACAGCTCAATGGCCTCTGTCACATGGTCAATCGCCCAAATATGGAATTCACCACGTTCAACAGCTTTCACGATATCCGGCCGTAGCATCAAATTGTGAATATTCGAACGAGGAATAATGACCCCTTGCTCATTAGTACGCCCTTTGATTTCGCATACATCAAAGAATCCTTCAATCTTTTCGTTCACACCACCAATAGGTTGTGCTTCACCAAATTGGTTCATAGATCCCGTAATTGCAATATCTTGACGGTTGGGTTGTTTAGAAAACGCAGACACCACGGCACAGAACTCCGCCATACTCGCGCTATCACCATCAACCCCACCATAGGATTGTTCGAAGGTAATCGTCGTGGTTAATGGCACACGAGCGGTACGACCAAACACGGAAGATAGATACGCAGTTAAGATCATCACGCCTTTCGAGTGAATACTGCCACCTAAATCAACGCTTCGTTCGATGTCGATTACATCACCTTCACCATAACAAGTTGTTGCCGTAATGCGGTTCGGCGCACCAAACATATACTCGCTGGTGCTTAAAACAGAAAGCGCGTTCACTTGCCCAATCGCATGTCCGTCAGTGCGAATCAAAGTGGTTCCGTTGATAAACCCTTCCATAACACTGTCTTTCAAGCGGCTAACTCGCATTTCCTGATTACTCAATGCTTCTTCGACATGGCTCGAGCGAATCATATTCGAGTTTGCTTGGCGCGCAACGTAATTAGACTCACGAAGCAAATTCGCAATGTGAGCTGAATGGAGTGACAATTTATTCTGATCACCAGCTAAACGAGCGCTGTGTTCAATGATCCGAGCCATCGCCTTTTTATCGCAATGCAACATGCCATTGTCATGCACCACACTGGAAATAAAGCGTGCGTAATGCAATTCAGAGTCAACAGTGCGCTTCATTTCATCTTCAAAATCAGCGGTTACACGGAAAAGCTCGCTAAATTCTGGATCGTAGTGTTGCAGTAGCTGATAAGTACGATAATCACCAAACAAGATGATTTTCACATCGAGTGGAATCGGCTCCGGATCCAATGAAACCGCACCGGTGAGTGTGACTTCTTTTTCTAAGGAAGTGAAACTCAGTTGGCGAGCACGCAATGCACGTTTTAACCCATCCCAGACATATGGCTGTTCGAGTACCTTCTGTGCATCCATCAATAGCACGCCGCCATTTGCTTTGTGCAAACTGCCCGGACGGATCAATGAGAAGTCAGTAAAAACCGTGCCTTTAAAGGTCGCTGTTTCAATATATCCAAATAGAGAATGGTAGTTTGGCGTTTCTTCCACGACAATCGGAAAGCTGTCATCTTGACGGCTTACTAAAACGTTAACTTTGTATCTTCTTGGTAGTTTCTTGTCTAGAGAAGCGTTTGCGATCTCCGCTTGCTCACTGCCCTGCTCCAAGAAAATATCTGCATTTTCGACGATGTCTTTTTGCAGATCCGTTAAATAACCTTTGATTGCCGGATACTGGCTGTAATCCGTTTTGAGTTGTTTGATAAAGTGGGCAATCACATCTAATGTGACATCATCATTCAGCTTTTTAATTTTTTCGCTGTAGCTTTCTTCCCACTCCGTCAACTGGCGCGCCATATTGCGTAGCTGTACTTCAAGCTCATCAATAGCGCTGCCAAATTGCTCTTGCTCTTTTTTCGTCAGTTCTTCAAAGGACTCTTCGGTATGTTGGTCTTCCCCATTCATTGCAACAAACTGATAGTCACCTTGAGGTGTGATCGTCAAACTGATGCTTTTCGATTTTGCATCGCGACTGATTAATTCAAGCTCGGCTTCTTGTTTTTGGGCTAACTGGTTTTTCAGTTTGTCAGCGCGACTAAAATACAGTTCGTTATCGAACGCTAGAGGCATCGCATTAACCAATTTAGACACCAACTTTTCAATGTCTTGTTTTAGTTTAGCGCCAACGCCACGCGGCAGCTTAAGCACTTTCGGTGTACGTGTATCATCAAAGTTTGAGACGTAACACCAATCAAATAGAGAGTCCGCTTCATGCTGATGGCGATTAAGGTAACGAAGGATCATGGTACGTTTACCTAACCCATTCTGCCCAATCGCATAGATGTTGTAGCCTTTCTCTTTGATCGACATTGCGAACTCTACTGCTTTCTGAGCTCGCTCCTGACCGACAATCTCGTCAATGGGAGCCAATTCTTTGGTCGACTTACTTGGCAGAGTTTCTAAATCCGTATCCAGATATAGCTGGTCTGCCATCAATCTTTGTATCGCCATCACTCCCTCCTTATTTTAATTATGGGTTGTGGTTCCTATTCATTGAGTCTAGATGACTTTCATTTAAATTTTAGTGACTTACAGCCAAATCATGTTTAAGTGCTCAAATAACCATCAAATCTAACTTAATCGAACAATTAAATGATAATTATTTGCATTAGTTAATAAATTGCATTTAAATATCCATGTTTCTTGTTGGCGGAGTCAATTCATGGATTTACATCAGTGCTGGGCACATTACCTCAAAGCAGAGCAACTTTTAGAGCAAGGCCATTGGCCGGAAGCCAACTATTTGTTTGAACAAGTTCTCAACCATATGCCCGGACACATCCAAACTGCCCTACACAGCGAAGAGACCAAACCATGTCAGTTTGTCTGTTTACTCACAGGGTTGAGAGACGCAGCCATTTCCCAATCAGAAATTCTTAACCGAATGGGGCAACAACAACACGCGTTTGATGTGCTCAATCACGCTTACGCTTTGCTCCAATTCATTTCAATTGAGACGCTGCCTCTGGTTGAATCCGCTGCCAACATTCTTCATAAGCATAGTGAAGATCTCATGAAGCATTTAGGTGCATTTTGTAGTGCACAGAGAAATGCTGAATGGATGCTGGAATTTGAACATGTTCAGAAAGCTCATCACCATTTCAGTGCCCTAAAGAGCT
The DNA here is from genome assembly GCF_040869035.1 of Vibrio sp. NTOU-M3. NCBI lineage: Bacteria > Pseudomonadati > Pseudomonadota > Gammaproteobacteria > Vibrionales > Vibrionaceae > Vibrio > Vibrio sp. NTOU-M3. The sequence continues at coordinate 1,338,641 of NZ_CP162101.1, read as the reverse complement.
ACCAACCCGAGTCTTGCTATTCCCATGTTGTCAATTGATAAGGACGTACAATGTCACAACACACTATTCTCAATGTTCGGAACCTTTCCGTTAGTTTTACAACCAATGACGGTATCGTCGATGCGGTAAAAGACATCAGCTTTGATCTTTTTACCGGTGAAACGCTGGCGATTGTTGGTGAGTCCGGAAGCGGTAAATCAGTCTCGACAAACGCACTTATGCGCTTGTTACCAAATAACGCCATCGTGAATCCAGACGCAAGTATTGTTTTTGAAGGTGAAGAGTTGCTTCAGAAAAGCGAAAAGGAGATGCAAGCAATTCGTGGGGATCGTATTGGGATGATTTTCCAAGAACCGATGACTTCACTCAATCCTTACATGCGCGTGGGTATTCAGGTTGCTGAAGCCATCATGTGTCACCGTTCAGTTAGTCGGTCAGAAGCAAAGAAAAAAGTCTTAGAGCTGTTTGATTTAGTCCATTTACCAAATCCTGAAACCGCATACAGTAAATATCCGCACGAGTTTTCCGGTGGCCAATTGCAGCGGATCATGATCGCAATGGCGCTCATCAATGAGCCCGACATTTTGATTGCTGACGAACCAACAACAGCACTTGATGTAACGGTTCAAGCAGAGGTTCTCAACCTTATTAAAGAGATACAAGGCAAGATGGGAATGGCGATTTTGTTCATCACCCATGACCTTGGTGTTGTAAAGCACCTTGCTGACCGTGTTATTGTAATGTGTAAGGGCGACGTAGTTGAAACTGGAGATTGCGGGCCAATATTTGCTTCGCCTCAGCATGACTACACCAAAATGTTAATTAACTCTGTCCCTCGCGGGCAGAAAGAACCGATCGCAGAGAGCGCAACGCCACTGCTAAAAGCAGAAGATATTCGCGTTAAGTTTCTAATCAAACCTCATTTTATTGCCAGTAAAAGCCAATACTTTGAAGCTGTTAAAGGGATTTCCCTCGAACTTAAACAAGGTGAAACTTTGGGTATTGTCGGTGAATCAGGATCTGGGAAGTCAACACTGGGCCGCGCGCTAATCGGTTTGTTGCCATGCACCGGTGACATTCATTATAAAGGGCAAGATATTGGCCAGCTATCTGCAAAGGCAAAGTTTGAATTAAAGAAAGACATTCAAATGGTGTTTCAGGATCCTTACGGCTCACTTTCTCCACGTATGACCGTCGGTGATATCATCACAGAGGGGTTAACTGTCCATCAGCCGCATCTAAGCAAAACTGAACGTATGCAACGTGCACGAAAAGCGCTGGAAGAAGTAAGACTCGAGCCCCACTCTATTAACCGATATCCGCACGAGTTTTCAGGTGGACAACGTCAGCGTATTGCAATTGCACGTGCGTTGATACTTGAGCCCTCCTTCATCTTGCTTGATGAGCCGACTTCTGCGTTGGACCGCTCAGTACAACTTACCGTCATTGATCTTTTGAAAGATATTCAGAAGAAACACAACATCGGCTTCTTGTTCATTAGTCATGATTTAAGCGTTGTCAAAGCGCTATCTGACCGCGTACTAGTGATGCAAAAAGGAGAAGTGATGGAACACGGCACTGCCGAAGAAATTTTCCATCAACCAAAGCATGACTACACGCGAAAGCTCATCAATGCTTCATTTGATATTGATGATGAAGAAAGCGTGGCTGCTTAGTTAATACCATAACAACGTCAAAGAAAACTTCGGTTTGGCCGCCGAATCAAAAATGCCGCATGGATGCGGCATTTTTCTCGTGAAAGATTACAAAGTAAACTGTTTGTCTAAAGCCATATCCTCTAGCTTGAGCTCTATTTTTCTTCGCGTCTCCGCTTTTTTCTTCTCTTTCAGTTGAACGTCTTTTTTTCTCTTTTTATTGGCTGCGTCCTGATAATTTCTATATGAAAAAATATCGCAATTACTCATAATGAGGTTCCACTATCCCTAGAATGCGTCTTTCAATCATCTGACCATATAGCTGGATAAGTTATTGACCAAATACCCAATTAAACCATATCAACATAGCAATAAAGTTCAATTTAAAAGCCATTAACTATCATTAGCAGTCGTTAGTTTGCTTTACGCAGTTTAATATTCTAAAAATAGTGTGAGATGGCCAAGTACCTCGTCTTAATATGCTCGATTAATAATTTCACTTTTTGCGGTGGTTGTCGGGTAAATGGATAGACAGCATAAACCCCTAGCTTCTTACCCACTTGCTCAGGAAAAATATCTACCAATTGGCCATTTCGAATATCATGATAAACCAAGCAACGAGGAACATAAGCAATACCATGGCCCCCCAATGCCGCTTTACGCAGCGCGGTAGCATTATCTGTTGAAAAACTTCCATCGACTCTAACAATGTAGTTCCCGCTACTGCGTTTAAACTCCCATTCTGACGCCCCAGTCGTTTGATATGCGTATTGCAAACAATTGTGATTAGAAAGATCCTGCGGTTGCAACGGTTTACCATTTTTAGCAATGTAAGATGGCGATGCACAAACCACCCATTGCGAATCGAGTATGTGGCGGGCAATCAAGCTTGAGTCTTCTAAATATCCAGTACGAATAACCAGATCGTAACCACCAGCGATTAAGTCAACAAAGCGATTGTCTAACGACATGTCCACTGACAAACCCGGATGCATGTTACAGAATTCAGCTACCGCATCAGCGAGAATTAGGTCTCCTGAGATTGTAGGGACGGACATCTTAATGTGTCCACTCAAGCGTTCACCAAAACCGGAAACAGCATCCATGGCTTCTTGAGCGGCCTGCTTCACATTTTTTGCGCCAGCCAATAATGCCTTGCCAGCTTCAGTTAGCGTCAATTTACGCGTGGTTCGATATAATAACTGAACACCAATATCTTCTTCTAATCTTGCAATTCTTTTGCTAACTACTGAATTTGTAAGGTTATTTATCTCAGCCACCTTGCTAAAGCTGCCCATTTCCACCACCTGTGAAAATAAGATTAAGTCGTCGGCTCGCATCTTATTATGTCATTTTTGGAATTAATCATTTTCATTATTTCTCTATATCGAGAAAAAAGGAAGAAGTAAATTCACTCCGTATTAACAAAAACATCACAACTATAAAAATTAAGTGAACTTAGCTTCCGGAAGAAGGAAGGATCAGCCCGTACGAGGATGTACCGATGAACGAAACCCTATTAGCCTTGATGGCCTTCTCACCCATTGTGATTGCCGCCATATTATTAGTTGGCCTTAATTGGCCTGCTAAAAAAGCCATGCCAGTGGCATTTGTAATCACCGTTGTCATTGCTTCTGTATTTTGGGACATGTCAACCAGCCGTATTCTTGCTTCAATCTTTCAAGGTTTAGGCATTACCACTTCTGTGTTGTGGATTGTGTTTGGTGCTATCTTTTTGCTTAACACGTTAAAACATACTGGCGCCATCACTACCATTCGCAACGGTTTCACCAATATTTCGGCCGATAGACGTGTTCAAGCCATCATCATTGCTTGGTGCTTTGGCTCTTTCATAGAAGGCGCTTCCGGCTTTGGTACCCCGGCAGCTATTGCCGCTCCGCTACTGGTTGCGATTGGCTTTCCCGCTTTAGCCGCTGTGCTCATGGGAATGATGATCCAATCTACACCTGTATCATTTGGTGCAGTAGGTACGCCAATCATAGTTGGTGTAAACAAAGGTCTGGACACTCATAATATCAGTGAAACGTTAGCCACAAACGGCTCAAGTTGGGAAGTCTACCTCCAACAAATTACATCGAATGTCGCACTGATCCATGCTTGTGTTGGTACGTTAATACCCGTACTGATGGCCATGATGTTAACCCGGTTTTTCGGCAAAAATCGAAGCTGGACAGAAGGCTTAGACATTCTACCCTTTGCCATTTTTGCTGGCCTTTCCTTTACGATTCCATATGCATTAACCGGTGTATTCCTTGGCGCTGAATTTCCTTCTTTGATTGGCGGTTTGGTTGGCCTTACCATTGTCGTATCGGCAGCCAAACGGGGTTTTCTTGTTCCAAAATCAACATGGGATTTTGAGAAAGAAGCACTATGGCCCAAAGAATGGTTGGGTTCACTCAAAATCAACTTGGATGAGCACAAAACTAAACCAATGAACATGGTCGTAGCTTGGTTGCCTTACGTGTTACTTGCCGTGATTCTGGTGGCCAGTCGCGTCAGTACTGATTTCAAAAATCTGCTTAAAAGTGTCAGCCTTTCTTTAAGTAACATTCTTGGTGAAGCAGGAGTAAGTACCGCCATTCAACCGCTGTATTTACCAGGCGGCATTCTGGTTTTTGTCGCCTTGCTTGCTGTCATGATCCAGTCTCGTAGCCTAGCGCATCTGGGCAAAGCATTTGGTGAATCGAGTAAAACTTTAATCGGCGCAGGCTTTGTATTGATTTTTACTATCCCGATGGTGCGTATTTTCATTAACTCAGGTGTAAACGGAGCAGAACTCGCCAGCATGCCAGTCACCACTGCTAATTTTGCGGCAGGATTGGTCGGTGAGGCCTTCCCTGCCCTTAGTGCAACCGTTGGCGCTTTAGGGGCTTTCATTGCCGGCTCAAACACCGTTTCCAATATGATGTTTAGCCAATTTCAGTTTGAAGTTGCACAAACCCTCAGTATTTCTAGTGCCGTCGTGATTGCACTTCAGGCCGTGGGAGCCGCAGCAGGCAATATGATTGCTATACACAACGTTGTTGCCGCTTCAGCCACTGTTGGCTTACTCGGACGTGAAGGTGCAACGCTGCGCAAAACTGTTATTCCAACCTTCTACTATTTAGTTGTAACCGGGGTGATTGGCCTATTGGTTATTTACAGCTTCGGCGCCACCGACGCGCTTATGTGATAGCGACATTGGTGCTGATATCCATTCCCCGACAAGTACCAACATTCCCAGTTAATTGCGAATGTATAACCGCGGGTATCAGCACCACCTCTTTTTGTATATGTGACGTAATTACCAACTCTGTGGCGTATTTGGTTATTTTGATATTTCAGGACTGAATTTATGATTATTTCTGCTTCAACTGACTACCGTGCGGCGGCAAAAGCAAAGCTCCCTCCATTTTTGTTCCATTACATTGATGGCGGGTCTTATAACGAGCATACCTTAAAACGAAATACCGACGACTTAGCCGATATTGCGCTGCGTCAACGTGTTCTCAATGACATGTCCGAATTAAACCTAGAAACAGAACTGTTTGGCGAAAACCTGTCGATGCCCATTGCATTGGCCCCTGTAGGTCTGACCGGAATGTACGCGCGCCGCGGAGAGGTTCAAGCAGCAAAAGCCGCAGATAACAAGGGGATTCCCTTTACCATGTCAACGGTTTCGGTGTGCCCTATTGAAGAAGTCGCGCCCACTATCGCTCGTCCAATGTGGTTTCAACTCTACGTTCTTAAAGACAGAGGCTTTATGAAAAACGTATTAGAGCGCGCAAAAGCCGCTGGGGTCACGACGCTGGTTTTCACTGTCGATATGCCTGTCCCCGGTGCACGTTACCGCGATATGCATTCTGGCATGAGCGGTCCAAACGCAGCGATGAGACGTGTTTTCCAAGCAATGCGCCATCCACGTTGGGCAGTCGATGTTGGGCTACTCGGCAAACCTCATGATCTCGGAAACATATCCACTTATCGTGGTGAGCCAACCAAATTAGAAGACTATATCGGATGGCTAGGCGCTAACTTCGACCCATCAATTAGCTGGAAAGATCTAGAATGGATTCGTGATTTTTGGGATGGACCGATGGTCATCAAAGGCATCCTAGATACTGAAGATGCGAAAGATGCCGTACGCTTTGGAGCTGATGGCATTGTGGTTTCTAATCATGGAGGAAGACAATTAGATGGCGTTATGTCTTCTGCAAAAGCACTTCCGGCAATCGCTGATGCCGTCAAAGGTGATTTAAAAATCTTAGTCGATTCAGGAATACGAACTGGGCTCGATGTGGTTCGTATGCTTGCCCTTGGTGCCGATTGCACCTTACTCGGACGTTCATTTGTTTATGCGTTAGCCACCCATGGTCAAGCTGGTGTTGAAAACCTGCTTGAGCTCTATGATAAGGAAATGCGAGTTGCCATGACTTTAACCGGAGCCAAGCAAATTTCTGATCTTTCTCAAGATTCATTGGTGCAAATGAAGTAAACCTTTTGAGTGTCACAGCAAATCACCTCTATCTGTGACACTTTTTACTTGCTGATTTAAAACAAAAAATAACAATACACCTGAGCGCTTTAAGGCGACTTGGGCAAAGCAAGAATCAAAACATAAGGAAGCAAAGCATGGCAGACACACAAGACCTCGCTAAATACAAACAATTAGAGGAAACACTTGCGCTGCAGATAGACAAACAACGTATTATCACGCAGGAGGCTAAGCGCCTCGCTTATGGCACTGACGCAAGCTTTTATCGTCTGATACCTAAGGTTGTTTTACGGCTTAAGAATTTAGAAGAAGTCATTTATACCATCCAATGCTGCCAAAAGCTGAGTATCCCTTTCACCTTTCGTGCTGCTGGTACCAGCTTATCAGGACAAGCGGTGTCGGACTCTGTCCTCATCACATTAACCGACGACTGGCGCGATCATAAAATTATTGATGATGGGAACAAAATTCTATTGCAACCCGGCGTGATTGGCGCTGACGCCAACAAATACCTAGCACCCTACCAGAGAAAAATTGGGCCGGACCCGGCTTCCATCAATACCTGCAAAATTGGCGGTATTGCTGCAAATAATGCCAGCGGTATGTGCTGTGGTACAGCGCAGAATTCCTATCGCACCGTCGATAGTATGAGAGTTGTGTTTTGTGACGGAACAGTGCTAGACACCGCCAGCCCAGAAAGCGTGACTGCATTTAAAACCGCACGACCTGATCTTATTGAAGGCATCACGCAGCTTTGCCATGAAACGACCAGCAACACTGAACTGGCTGAGCGTATCCGCCATAAATATCGGCTTAAAAATACCACCGGTTATGCCCTCAATGCGTTGGTCGACTATCAAGATCCAATCGATGTTTTACAACATCTTATGATTGGCTCAGAAGGTACGCTAGGGTTCATCGCTGAAATTACCTACAACACCGTTGTTGAACATGCGTATAAAGCCTCTGCTTTGCTCGTTTTCTCAAATATCGAAGAAGCGAGCCGCGCCGTAACAACTTTATCTAAAACACCTGTTGCTGCCGTCGAGCTCATGGATGGCCGCGCAATACGTTCAGTAGCAGACAAAGCTGGAATGCCTGACTTTATGCAAGCGTTAGACTTAGAAGCTGCTGCGCTGCTCGTTGAGTCTCATGCAAAAAACCAACATGAATTGGATACTCAATGCCAATCCATTATGGCTTCACTTACCAGTTACAACATCATCCAATCAGTCTCTTTTACATCTGAAGCAAAAACCGTTGCCACACTTTGGGGTATCCGCAAAGGTATGTTCCCCGCAGTAGGTGCTGTGCGAGAAGTGGGTACAACTGTGATCATTGAAGATGTCGCCTTTCCTGTCGACAACTTGGCCAATGGAGTTCGTGATTTACAAGCGTTATTCGATAAATACCAATACAATGAAGCCATCATTTTTGGTCATGCGCTTGAAGGTAACCTTCACTTTGTGTTTACCCAAGGGTTCGACTCACAAACCGAAATCCAACGCTATGGCGGATTTATGGATGATGTGGCCGATTTAGTCGCCGTCAAATATCAAGGTTCGTTAAAAGCGGAGCATGGAACAGGCCGAAATATGGCCCCGTATGTGGAGCTTGAATGGGGAAAAGATGGCTATGCGCTGATGCAAAAAATCAAAGCCTTATTCGATCCTGAAGGCTTGCTAAACCCTGGTGTAATCATCAATACCAACCCGAACTCACATATCGAAAACCTAAAACCGATGCCTGCGGCTGACCCGATAGTCGACCGTTGTATCGAATGTGGTTTCTGTGAACCTGTTTGCCCTTCTCGAACCCTTACACTCTCACCACGACAACGTATTGTGCTTTATCGCGAGCTTCAGCGTAGGCAAGCTGCCGGAGAGCAAACAGAAGCATCTGAACTGGCTAAAATCTTCGAATATCAGGGACTTGATACCTGCGCAGCCACAGGTTTATGTGCTGATCGTTGCCCTGTTGGGATCAACACAGGCGATCTGGTAAAACAACTCCGTACAATAAAGTATGAGAAGTTCACACCAATCGCACGTTGGACCGCTGACCATTTCTCCACTACGACCATCCTTGCCCGCGCCGGCTTAAAATCCAATCAACTGGCCGTTAAAGTCTTGGGGGAAAACAATGTCGGCAAACTCACTAATGGGTTACGAACCTTAACCAAAGGTGCAACCCCTTTCTGGCTCGCAGAGATGCCACAAGCCAATACTCATAAACCAGAAATCATCACAAACCACACTCAAGAAAAACGTGTTGTTTACCTTCCTTCTTGCGCTAGCCGGAATATGGGACAACAAGTGAGTGCCGCCGATCAACGGCCATTGACTGAAGTGACTCTTTCGTTACTGGAGAAAGCCGGATACCACGTCATTATTCCTAATCAACTCACAGAACAATGTTGTGGAATGCCCTATGACAGCAAAGGAATGAACGACATTGCGAAACGCAAATCCCAGCAACTCGAAGAACTGCTTTGGCATGCGACTTTACAAGGCCAACTTCCAGTATTGATGGACACCAGCCCATGTGCGAAACGCAGTATTGAGCAATTTAGTAAACCAATCGAAATTTATGAGCCGACAGGTTTTGTCAGCCAATTTTTGCTCGAACATTTGGAGATCACGCCACAGCAAGAAACCGTCATGCTTCATGTCACGTGTAGCTCACGAAGAATGGGGTTGGAAAACGACATGCTGAAGTTGGCACAAGCGTGTGTGTCTGAGGTGATTGTTCCGGAACACATCCAATGTTGTGGCTGGGCTGGTGACAAAGGGTTTACCACACCAGAATTAAATGAAGCGGCGGTGCATCCATTGAAATCTCAAGTCCCGTCACACTGTAAGCGTGGTTTTAGTAACAGTCGCACGTGTGAAATTGGCTTATCTCACCACAGTGGCGTGCCTTACCAATCAATATTGTATTTGGTTGATGAAGTATCCAATGCAAAATAGCTCATTCTTTTAATTCAGGCTCTATGCTTTGGGGCCTGAATTTACTTGAAGTCCTTTTTCATCGTCAGTTTGGGCAACATGCTTCGCATCGTTACATTTTATCACTTATAAAATGCATAAAAACTCATATGTTTGTGGCATCACAACTAAAGGAGCTGAAATGGAACTAGAAATATTTGTGTGCGACGCATTCACCAACCAGAAGTTTTCAGGAAACTCAGCAGCAGTCATTCCCGTAGCGGGCTGGTTAAGCGATGAATTAATGCAAAGTATTGCAGCAGAAAATAACCTCTCCGAAACCGCTTTTGTAAAGCAATTAGGTCATGATGAATATCAGATTCGCTGGTTTTCACCGTTAACTGAAGTCGATTTCTGCGGTCATGCAACTTTGGCTGCTGCGTTTGTTTTGTTTAAGCACTTTGATGCCAGCCAGCAAATCACCTTTGACACTGCTTCTGTTGGTGTATTGACGGTAGAACAAACACCGGACAGCCGTATACACATGAGCTTTCCTAACCGTAAGCCTGAGCTTGTCGCACAGCCACCTGTCGAGCTTCTGGAAGGTCTTTCCATCGCACCAGTAAAGGTACTAAGAAGCTCGCAAGCTTATTTCGCCATTTATGAAAATGAGCAGCAGGTGAAGAGCATCCAAACTAACAGTGAACAGCTAAAAAAACTGGCTCCCTATGATGTAGTCGTGAGTGCTCCTTCTGAAACTGGCTTTGATTTTGTTTCTCGTTATTTCTGGCCTGCCAATGGTGGAGATGAAGATCCTGTCACGGGCTCAATTCATGCCGGACTTGCCCCTTACTGGGGAGAGCAGCTCAACAAATCCAACCTGAAAGCCTTCCAAGCGTCAAAGCGTGGCGGCGTCTTATACTGTCATTTGCTTGAAGAGCGAGTTTTAATCTCAGGCGATGCGGTGCTCTACTCTCACGGTAAAATATTTATTTAACCCGCAATATAAAACTCAGTCTAAGCAATGGAATCAGGGCAAAATTTGACACTTTTTCCATTGCTCTTTTTCTGCATTTTCAATACGGTATTTGTATCCAAAAGCACTTTAACAAAGCTTAACGTGTTCCTTGGAGAAGCGTTCACTTATTTGGGAAGGAGGCAGTAATGAAAATCATCATTCTCCATGGCCTATATATGCACGGGCTAGTGATGCATCCACTCAGCCAAAAACTTCGCAAGCTAGGTTACCAAACCAAAGTACTCACCTATAACACTCTCGCTATTAATGAACATAAAGTTTTTGATGCCATAGACGCAGCGTTGAGCCAAACTGAAACTAACGTGTTGGTAGGCCACAGTCTTGGTGGTTTAATGATTAAGCATTATCTTGCTGCACGGAAGCCAACAGCTAAGCAAATTTCTCATGTTATTGCGTTGGGCTCCCCGCTTCAGGGGGCTTCCATTGTTAAACGGATACAAGATCTGGGGTTTGGTGCGATGCTTGGAAACTCCCCAGAACATGGTTTAACAACACATGAAGACAAATGGATTTATCCACAAAAGCTTGGCAGCATTGCTGGAACGGTACCATTTGGGGCAAGAGCCTTACTCATGATGGATGGCAATGATCTTTCTGATGGGACTGTAACCATTGAAGAAACGAAAATTGATGGCATGACAGATCACTTAGAAATCCCACAAACTCATACCAGCATTATCTACAGCTCCTTTGTACCAAAGCAAATAGAATACTTTATTCGCAACGATGAGTTTCGACATTCGTAGCATCATTAATTCACCGCAACGATGCAGGTGAGACATTCAAAATATTTGCTTAGATAATGGTTGAGAAATCGAAGAATTGTTGTACTTTAACGGAGTATGACTGCAGCACAACGCACCTGTCACAATTCAACATAATAAAATAAGTATCTATTTCATGTCACAGCCCAATATAAAATTTATCGCCGCCGATATGGACGGAACCCTACTCGATGAGAACAGCCAGTTAAACCCTGAGTTTTTTAACCTTCACCAACAATTAGAGCAAAACAACGTTATCTTTGCTGCTGCTTCTGGTCGACAGTATTACAGCCTCATCGACACCTTTGAACCGATAAAAGATCGCATGATGTTTATTGCCGAAAATGGCACATTGGTAATGCATAAAGGCGAGGAGCTTTACAGTTGTTCGATTAGTAAAGAAGAAATTGTAAACATCGTTGAACAAGCCAGAGCTATCCCTGATGCGTACATTGTGCTTTGCGGAAAAAACTCAGCCTATATTGAAACACAAGATCCTAAAGCGTTGGCTGAATTCAGTAAATATTACAAACGCTGTCAATACATTGAAGATTTGCTTTCTGTTGAAGACACCTTCATCAAGGTCGCGATTTGTCATTTTGATGGAACTGAAGCGTTAGTTTACCCTTCGTTCAACCAACAGTTTGGCCACAGTCATCAAGTGGTTGTCAGCGCAAAAATTTGGCTTGATGTCATGAACGCTAAAGCGTCAAAAGGCGCAGCCATAGCGCATTTGCAAAATACGTTAGGCTTTTCCTATGAAGAAACCATGAGCTTTGGTGACTATTTGAATGACTTAGAGATGTTACAAGCTAGCTATCATTCATATGCGATGGAAAACGCACACCCAAAAGTAAAAGAGATCGCTCGATTTAAGGCGCCAAGCAATATCGATGCGGGCGTTTTAACTGTGATAAAACAGCAAGTACTCTGAGCAAGTTGTAGAAACCTATACAGCCAACGTAAAACGCTGGCTGTATAGGTTTCCTCATAAGGAGATCCAGTAGCGAACGATGGGATCTCGAATAACTTCTCCCTGAATCACCTTATTAAACTTGCCTCCATTAGCCTCAATCACCCTTCGTGAACCAATATTAAACTCATTTGCGGTTAATAAAGCGGATTGGATCCCCAGCTTCTGAGCCTCTAACAAAGCCAGTTTTAACATCAAAGTTCCAAGCCCTTTACGACGAAAAGCAGGCGCAACACAATAACCAATGTGCCCTGCTTCCCGGGCAAGAAAATCGGTATCGATATTATGTCGAACACGGACAATACCTATGATTGTTTGTGACTTATCCACCAACCAGAAGTGACTACAAGGTACGTACCCTTCACGCAAATACAGACCAAGCGATTCGTCTATTAAACGCTGGACATAATGGTCAAAATCCACGGCACTATCTTGGTAATATTCTGCGTTTTCATTATCATTGAGCAACAAGTCATGATAAAACGCACTAAACTCTGCTTCTAATTCAAATGAAGGGGTTATCAGTTTCATCCATATACTCCCGTGACCACACACTACGGAAAGTCACTGCGACTAAATCCTTGAATCCTATATAATAAGCTACTGTTAGCATAAAACAGTGCGCTATCACTTAGTCTCACAATCTTTCATTGCGCCGTTAAACTCCGCTCTCACTATCACTTCCATTCATTAACACAAACATTTACCATCAGCCCTTTAGTCCTGATGAGCTTCCTTATGACTCAACGTATCTTCAGTGCCTATCAAGGCGAAGTCTATGGCATTGCTTTTTTCACGCACTTTGTTAATCACTACCAACACGCATCTCCTTCATTGTTTTGGCAGCACTTAGTTGATGTTGAGATACGAACAGCAGATCTACTAGAAATCGAGTTAGAAAAACATCACATCAACTCCAACCGTCATGATGCAGACATGATAAACAAAGGCATTGCTGATGCAGCTAAATGGATAGAGCTCCCGTATAACGCGTTAATTGACACATTAACCAGCTGGGTTGAACCTTACGAAAACAAATACCGTTTATGGTCACAAGAAGCATCAGATGATGAAGCACTTGTTCTCATCGCAGCTCATGAAACCGCGATATATCACTGCTTAAAAGCAGAACAAAATGGCATATCTGGCCTACCAATATTGAAGCAGTTTCTCAAAGATTATTCAGCTTAAAGCAATAAGAAAAAAGCCCTCCATTCGTAAGAGGGCTTTTGGGATTTAGTGACTCTCGATAATGTTATTCAGGACTCAATACATATTTTACAAACATCGCATCCTGACCAAATGCCTCATTAACCCGCAGCTTCACTTCGTCCAAAGTGATGCTGTATGAAGATGCCTCAACATTTTGAAGTATATCAATACCATAACCGTGGATCAGGTAACGGCTATAAAACCAACCTCGATCTGCCGTTTCGTTTTCTAAACCTCTAAGAGCGATTGCCAATTGCTTAGCAACGATATTTAGTTCTTCCTGAGTTATGTTATCACCCAACGTATGCACTACTTTGTCGATGGCAGTTTCAATTTTCACGACATCGCTTGGAGCAACCTGAGCTTCAATAAACCAGTCAGTGCTTGGTTCGCTATCTTGACTAGCTGAAAAAGCAGTGGGAGCGTAATCAAGCCCAAGCTCTTCTCTCACATAACTATCGAGTCTTTTTACCAATAAACGTTGGATCAAATCATCGACGAATGCCAACCTTGCACTGCCCGGCGTGGCACTACGGTTGGTTACTCGCAATAAATAGTTAGTGCTTTGTTCGTTGTTTACTGCCATCTGAATACGTGATTGCGGTGACTCTATATAAGCAACATTAAAGCTCGGAATATCAGCAGGTTCAAAGCTGATTGCCGCAGCATAGGTGCGTAATACGTGAATCAGCTGAGAGGGCTCTAAATCCGCGATGATCACCAACTTATTGTTACGTAACTTTCCAAACAATTGAGTGTGTACGTCTTGGATTTGCTTATCAGTAACCAAAGCAAGATCAGGATTGGTCAATGCATGGTGCCGGCTTTGTGGTTGATAAGTATTGGCGTTAATCTGTCTATTCCACTGCCCTACTGGCGAGTTGTAATAACGGTCAAGATCTTGATAGAACTCCTTTTTAACCGTTTCTATCTGTTTAGGTTCTACCTTAATATCCGTATGAATATTATAAAGTACCTTTAATGCCTCACCGATCTTGTCTTTTGGCGTGACAATTTCAATGCCATGACGAGTGAAACCAATAAATGGGTGCACGCTGATGTTGTTGGTTCTCAGGTAAGAATCAAACTGCGCACCTGAATAGTTTGCAATACCACTGCGTGTCACTACAGGGATCGCCAGCTCAGCAGCGGCAAATAAATCAGGCTCCAGAGCCGCCTTACCACCAACACTGGTCAAGAATACATTTGCAGTATCACCCGCTGTTTGGTCCTGTTGAAACCAAACTTCGATGCCATTCGACAATTGCCAAATTACAAAGTTATCTGTGTCATCATTTCTTGAAACAATAACACCCATATTTTCTGGCTCTTTCAAGCCAGATTCTTTGACCGCCATGGCAAGGGGCATGACACCTGCAAGGGCAAACTTTGCTTTCAAATCAGGCAGTGAGTTTTGTAGCTCAACCATGGATTCACTTTCATCCAGCCCTAACTCAAAGCTCTTTTCTGCACTCAATAAACTATGTATTTGCTGGTTTAGTCGCTCCAAACTAGCTTCATTAAGTAGCTGTTTTAGGCTTTGACGATAATCATCTTCAGACTGATTCAGCTGGCCGACAGACAAGAAGATTGAGCGCTCTTCTGCAAAATCCACTGCGGTGAGTTTGCTCCAGTCAAACGCAACATGCTTGAGTAACTCATGGTAGTACGACAAAATTGCATCCGCTTCACTTTGAAATACACCATGATCTCTTAGTGATGCCAATTCCCTGATAAATAACCCTTGAGCCGCTGCTCTATCGGCTGCTGGAAATGATGTACCAGTGACACTATAACGCTCGCCATGTGAATAGTAGGTTTCAGAATATATGCTTTGCGCTGGAATGGCTGCGTCTGTGAATGCATTATTTAAACGTTGAGCAATCAACTGTTGGGCGATGTCATCTAACCAATATTCGATCAAAGATGAACGGGTGTTAGTGACCCCATCACCACGGTGAATATTGATACTTAAGCTTGGCGATTCAAACTCACTAACAACATCGACAAAATCTTGTGTTTTTAGCTTCAGCTTTGGCTTTTCCGGCAGTGGTTCATCGTGCGTTGGTTGCCAATCTTTGAATTTCTCCGCAATCATTACCTTTGCTTGCTCAGCAGAAATGTCACCCGTTAGAACAATTTCTGCATACTGGGGTTGGTACCACTGTTGGTAAAACGCATTTAACGAGTCGGGCGTGGCCGCTTCAACAATCTCTTTGGTTCCTATCGGATCTCTATGCTCATAGCCACTACCTGCGATCATTTTTTCATAGACTTTTTCCGCAAGTGACTTGTTTTCCGGGCGGTGGCGGCGGAATTCGCCAAGAATAACGCCTTTCTCTTTTTCTACTTCATCAGCGGGAAACGTTAAGCCGTCAGCGATATCTCTAAACCAAAGTAAAGCTGTATCCAGATCCGTTTTATCAGGAAGATCGAGCTTGTAAACAGTTTCGTGATAATCAGTATGAGCGTTGATGTCCGCACCGAATGTCGCGCCAGATTTCTCAAACAAGGTGATGACGTCATTTGCGGTAAAATGTTTGCTACCGTTAAAGGCCATGTGCTCAACAAAGTGGGCGTAGCCTAGTTGCTGCTCTGTTTCTTCAAAAGAACCGACATGGAAAAAAAGCCTTAACGAAACAGGTGTATCATCAACAGAGCGGATGTGATATTTCAAACCGTTGTTTAGTTCACCTTGGGTCCACAACGGGTCCGCTTCTATCGGCGTTGATATGTTGGACTGCGAGCACCCCAACATAAATAGGGAAATCAGAAGAAGTAGTTTTTTCATAGCCATACTGCATTGTTATTGGTATCGCAACAATATAACCCACACTTATGTATCATTTATAAAACTAAACGTTGATATTATACAATTAATAAATATCTATTTTAGGTGATCTTTTCCTTGTTATTCATGTGGAATCAGGTCAAAATAAATCGCCTTTCGACGATTAACTATCTATTATGACAAAATGTAACGCAACGAATAACTCTGCACTGAGCACAAGCGAATCAGATTTGTTTGATGAACAAACACTTGCTCTTCAGTCAAAAGCGCTATCGCACCCTGCCCGTATCCGAATCCTGAAGATTCTCTACACCCTAGACAAAGTCGATGGTTGCTTAAATAGCGACTTGGTCTCTGAGTTGGGTCTAGCACAATCTACCGTATCGGAGCACCTACGCATTTTAAAATCGGCTGGCTTTATTACGACAGAACCAATGCCACCAAAGACCTGTTACCGAATCAACCAAGGTCAGTTATCTCAATACCTAACGCTATTTAACGGCATTTTCTCTTAACAGTTGATGCCCTATCTAACCATAGGTGGTTAATCTTTTTTAAATAATCGCCAAACGACGATTGACGATTACTAGTTAGCAATTGAACATTTTTAAGGATTCCTTATGAATCACAACGCAAAGCCAAATATGAGCTTCCTTGATAAATACCTCACATTGTGGATTTTCCTCGCAATGGCAATCGGTGTTGCAATCGGAGCCCTATTCCCTGAAGTGAGTGAATGGAACGAAGCCATGAGTGTTGGCTCAACAAACATTCCTTTAGCCATTGGGTTAATTCTGATGATGTACCCACCTTTAGCTAAAGTGAATTATGGTTTACTAGGTGAAGTATCTAAAGATCGCAAGGCCATCACGCTTTCTTTGATTATGAACTGGATCGTCGGCCCAATTCTGATGTTTGTCTTAGCCATTACTTTCCTTGCCGACAAACCGGGTTACATGGTCGGTATTATCTTGATCGGGCTTGCTCGATGCATTGCAATGGTGTTGGTCTGGAACGATATTGGTGGTGGTAATAAAGAATACGGCGCTGCTCTCGTCGCATTAAATAGTGCTTTTCAAATTGTGACTTATAGCTTTATGGCTTGGTTATTTATTACGGTATTGCCACCGCTACTTGGCTATCAAGGATTTACCGTTGATATCTCTATGTTAGACATTGCTGAAAGCGTTGCGATTTATCTAGGTATTCCATTCCTCGCTGGTTATTTAAGCCGTAAATGGTTGGTCAAGTTAAAAGGCGAACACTGGTACAACACGGTTTTTATTCCTGCTATCTCACCAATCACTCTGATCGCCCTGCTTGCGACGATTGTATTGATGTTTAGCCTTAAGGGCGAGATGATCCTGCAATTGCCGATGGACGTTGTTCGAGTGGCTATCCCTCTCGCGCTTTATTTTGTGTTGATGTTCTTCACCAGCTTCTTTATTGGCAAAAAAATGGGCATTGCTTACGATAAAAATGCGTCTATCGCTTACACTGCTACTGGTAATAACTTTGAACTGGCAATAGCGGTTTCCATCGCCGTGTTCGGACTCAACTCAGACCAAGCATTCGCTGGCGTTATCGGACCATTGATTGAAGTACCCGTGTTAATCGCACTGGTTAACGTTGCCCTTAAAATGAAGCAACGTTATCCGCACAAAGTGAGGCTCACCCAACAGCCATGATTTAACATTATTAACTGCACAGAGCCCACCAAAAGGTGGGCTCTGTACTACATCGTGTAGTGTTCGTATTCTGTATTTTCTTCAGAACAACAAAAATTCAAATTCGCCACGACGTCTTCAAATGGCATGGGCTTATAAAAGTAGTAACCTTGGATAAGTTTAATTCCTTGCTCAAGGATAAATTCCACTTCCTCTCGTGCTTCAACCCCTTCAACAACAGTGTCTGCGCCCGTTAACTTAACCAGCTTACTGGTTAAGCGGAACATTTCTCTGCCATTTTTACGTTTGAGATTGAGAACCAAAGAGCGGTCAATTTTCACTTTATCAAATTCAAATTTGCTCAAGTAACCAATTGAGGAATAACCTGATCCAAAATCATCTAACGCAATTTTTATCCCATAACTTCGCAGTTCTTGAAATACCGCCCACGTTGTTATTTCATCTTGAATGAGCAACTCTTCGGTGATTTCAAACTCCACTTGATTAAACGACAGAGCGCTCCTTTTAATCAGCTTGATCACCATTTGTGCAAAATCGGGAACCAGAAAGGTCTCTGGCGATATATTTATCGATATCCGGAAGACTGGATTTTTAGCAAGTGGTGCCACTTCTTCCAAGGCTGTCTTAAGCACCCACATATCCATTTCACTATTTAACCCAAGCTTGGCAAAACTGGTGAGGAAAGATGGAGGGCTAATGACCCCATCGTTGCTTCGGTGACGAATCAACACCTCCAATGATGCAATGCAGTCTTTGCCGCAATCGTATTGTGGCTGATAAAACAAGATAAAGTCCCCGTTTTTCTGTAAATCGCTCACATGACGCTGCGCCGCCAAGTTGCTGCTCATTTGCGGTAGCAGCCCCATCACATTTCGGCTACTGCCCAATTCTTGATAGTTAAAAAAGTTATCCGACATGCCCTTAGAAAACACGGTATGACTTCCAACCACCTTATCCATCTGCTTAAAAAATGGGTAATAGATCAAGATTCCTATCACCAAGATAATGATTTGTAACCCAACCGCAGACCAATCATGACCCGTTGCAATATAACCGCTTGCAAGCGGAGGCGTCATCCAACTGATGATTTCTGACACCGGATGTACCCAGCCCTGTTGCGTTGCAAAATACGCCACTGTCAGGCTCACTAACGGAACCGTTAAAAATGGGATGACTAACACCGGGTTAAAAATCACAGGTAAGCCAAATAAAATGGGCTCATTGATATTAAAAATGCTGAGGACGAGCACTGCGGCAGCTAAAGTTCGGTAACCTCTATTACGCGTGAAGAACAACATGCAAAGCACTAAGCTCATGCAATTACCTGCCCCACCCATACCTGCATAAATGTCATAAAAATTACTGGTGAGGATCGGTAATGGAGCCCCCATCGTTTCATGTAATTCATAGCTTTGACGCGTAAACTCATACAACTCTGATTTATATGGTGAAAAAATGATGTGACCATTGATACCCATTGACCAAAACAAGTTACGCAAAAATTCATAAATCAGCGCATCAGACAAAGCGTACGAATTCAAGTCAGGGATCAACCGGCTAATACCACCTAGCACATCAACCAACTCTTTCACGGCATAACCAACCAAAGAGTAGAAAACCACCAACAAAATCGTCGCACCAACAAGATTCAGCGACTGATCGACAACGTTAGGTAATTCTGACTCTAGAAACACTTTATGACGGTGCATAAACCTTACAGAGAAACACACCAAAAGCGGCACTATGATGGCTAACGGATAGTTCGTTGGACTCACCGTTCCCGGATGTAACCATCCCCACTCAGAGCACAAGATAACGTAGATCAGCAAAGCTGGAGTGATAATCGTTGCCCGCGAAAACTTATGATACGTCGACAGAAAGTTCGAGAAGTAAACAACCAGCAAAAATGGAAATAGTTTCCAAGTCAGCCCACTGGTGTTAATCAGAAACTCTGAGACACCGTTAAGCCCCAACAGCATTGCACCGTTGCCAAGCAGCATGGTAAATGCCGACATTAAAGAGACCGGCAGAAGCATAACGAAAACGTTACATAGACCATTTAGGTACGCGTTTTCAGATACTTTCGTAAGAAAGAAGTAAACAGGTTTTATGTTCATTTATGACTTAATAATCCAACAACATTCAGGCAAAGCCTAATCAAAAACCGTCGCAAACTAAGTCCATGAGTTTCAATGCTTGTTGCATAGGTTGATCATTCAACAGCGCCAACTGGTGCTCCCTGAGAATCCTTCAGTGACACTCTTTGGTGAATTATTAATAATACTGAATCCCTGCTACTCTTTGTCGAACGACAAGCATGTTTGAGTAATTAAGGAAAAATGGTCTCTCAGGTTACGCGCGCGCACATTATCTGTTTGCACTCATTTCGTCCATTCAAATAATTTATCGTGTCGATAAATTAATTATCGGCCTATAAGTTTTTTTTACTTTCTAATATGAATAGCATCTTTTAAAATAAATAATATATTTTAATATTCGTTAAAATATCAATTATTAGAAAACCAATTTAATACAAATTCCTAACAGAACTCTGAATTTAATTAAGTTTTTTATAATATTTTATTTAAGTAAAATGAAATAAAACTAGTAGTGATGTTATGTCAAAAAGAAATCACCCATTTGATAAAGTACTTATTCAGTTGCTTCAATCTCAAGGCCTCATCAAAAGCGAAGCACAGCAGAAACTCCAAAAAGAAGTGTATCGCCTGTCTCCACCAGATATTGAACGTATCCAATATCACGCAACACATTTTGGTGAATCGGCTAAACAAGAAATAATTAAAGAAATATTAAGCTATAAACGAGAAGAATATTTCAATCGGCTACATGATCAATGCAATCACCCCTTTTCTCTCTCTTCATCATATTAAATATTAGATAAAACAAAGTCATGCTTAATTAAACATGCCTTTAACAAATGAATTATATATTTGAATTATTTCAAGTCGTTGGATTTAATATTTCCTCAGGAAATGCTATCGCGTAAAGCGCCATAAAATCTTCCCGTATCAATTGCTCTAAGTGTACTGCTTTATCCGTAGGGCAGAAAATCATAAAGTGCACCTGCTGCTCCCCTGTTGAAGCGCTGGTAATATGAATATGAGGCTCTGAACCCGGCAAGTCGACCCCTGCGTGCTTCTCTATCATTGTGTTGTAGCGTCTTGCGACATCGATAAAATAGCTGCAATGCTCTTCAATCTTGTTCGTGATCTCTGGAACAAGTGGGTAAAGGTTGACGAATTTTGGCACCACAATCGAGAAATTGTGGTAAACATAGCGTTTCATAAAATTGAGGTTTTTCACCGGGTAGGTAAAAAACATGCTATTGGGTAATGTCGCGGTTTTTCCGGTGTAATGATATTGCCCATGATGCAGATCGATTTCCTGTATGACCGTCGCCATCATATTGTGTTCAATCACCTCCCCACATAATTTCCCTACCTCAATCCAATCTCCGATACGAAATGAACGCGAACTTGCTCGTTGAATTGACCCGGTAAAACAAAGAATGATTTCTTTCGATGCCACAACTATCGCGACTGCAATCGCGGTCACTGAGAGTGCAAATTCATTGATTTCTGACTGCCATAGAATAAACAGCATTAAAATCGTGATAGTGAATGCACCGTTTTTGGTCCGAGACATCCACATGCGTTGCTCTTCTGAAACGAAAGCAGCCTCGCCTCGAATCTTGGAAAGCGTAATGCGCTTAATTCCCCAGATGAGGAAAATAATCAACGCAGTAAAGACCAATTTATGAGTGAGAAGAAAATCGATTACGGCCTGAAACTTCTCCATACCCAACTCCTGTAATGATTAAGGGGCTCGTTGGCCCCTTTGATTCTTATTTTGATGTGGTTACGTCAATTGGCAGCTTACCTTCCTTAAACACCACAAAAGCACGTCGATTTAGCGCATTCGCATCCTCACTCTGCTCCTGTGTCAAAGGATCAAGCTCGCCAAAAGCCTTAACTTCCCATACATATTGACTAGGGTCTAGCTTTGACTGCAAATAATGCAACACAGATTCTGCTCTTTGCTCAGCAAGCTTTTCATTGTAGCTAATCGAACCCTGTAAATCGGTGTGCCCAGCAATGAGGATTCTGCCTTGCAAACCTTTTAAATTATCAGCAAATTCATTTAATGATGCGAGATCAGCTTGGGGCAACACATATTTGTCGAAATCAAAATGCGATGTCATCGCCATCAGTACTTTCCTTTCTGGTTCCGGAGGATCACAGAACGGATTTTCTTGTTGGGTTTGAGTCTGTTCAAACAGTACATACGCTCTTCGGTTTTGAGCATTCGCTTCTAATGAATCACCAGATGCCACCGGGCGCGATTCACCATAATATTTCACTTCCCAATCATATCGAGTCTCGTCAAGCTTACTTTGCATATAGGCTTTAACCGCCTCTGCCCTGCGTAACGATAGCTTCTCGTTATAGGCATCACTTCCTTGATAGTCGGTATGCCCTACGATTGAAATTTGCCCATGAAGCTTTTGAATACCTTCAATGAGTTTATCGATCGACGCTCTGTCTTCTCGCTTGAGTTCTGCTTTGTCAAAATCAAAGTGTGATGCCATTGCGATACGGATATCGCGCTCAGGCACAATACATTCTCTGATTAAGAATTTTTCAACTTTAGGATCGCCAAACTTATCAATGTTTTCTTTACTTACGTAAGTATCGGTTGAGCATCCAAACAACACTAAACTGGCAAACGCCAACAAGATATTTTGGATCAGTTTACTGAAATTCATACGAAGCCCTTATAACTTACCAACTAAGTTAATAAATACACCTTTTGCATCATAATCATCGTCATTAACGAGATTGCCATCAAAGCCGGAGAAGTTGTAACCCACTCCCACTTTAAAGTTGTCCGAAAGGTGCTTGTTGAACGACACAAGAGCGCCATGTTCTAGCTCATCATTGAGCGTGTCGGTTTTCCAATGATATTCACCGGTGACCTCCCAATCTTTCATTACATGGTAGGAAGTGCTAACGCCATAAAGATTGATGTTGCTTTCAACCACTTCTACATTGCCAGAGGCGCGCTCAAAGTCTTCTTTCTTGTCTTTATGAGCATATTTCGCACCCACATCAACTTTGGCATTGACTGAATAGATCCCCTCAATTTCAACGATGTGGCTCTCTTCATCGGTATAATCCACCTCTCGGTCAAGGTTATCTTGATCGGCAATGTAGGTGTATCGACTTAATAGGTTGAGGCGGTCATTATAAATGGGGCGATAAGCCAAGCCACCCGTGGCCTCAACAAATCGCTCTAAAGTTTCATCAGTGTCTTTACTCACTGATTTCGAGTAATTGTATTTACCAAACAGGGTGTATTCTTCGGTTAGATAGTGTGTGTATCGGTTGGTGGTAACAAACTGATCAATTCGTCGGCGGCTTGGGTCAACATTGTCATTTCCTTTATCGACTCGATATTCGGCCTTATGTTTGAGGTTAACATCGTTAATATCGATGTTGGCGGTAAAGGTAATGGCCCGTCGTTCTGTCACTTCCATCTGACCCAGCTCATTGGTTTTCTCAATCTCACCTTGTTGATAACCAATACCAAAATCAACATCATCGGTCATGTCGTAACCAAATCCGAATGAGTCAATGCGTCCTTTACTGTTATTCTCATCAACAAATTGATTTTCTTGGTAAAAATCCACACTAGATGTGAGATCTGCTCGTTGACCAACAATGACATTGTTCTTCCCTTCATAATTATCGTCCTGATAAGTCAGGTAGGTAGAATAATCATCGGTCACATCATATGTCAGTGTTGCTTCAGCGGCATCACCTCTATCACCAGTGGTGTATTCCCCACCGAGTTTAACGTCTTCAAACAGTCGCGCTTCAGCACCAATTGACAGGCTGTCATTATCTTCATAGCCACCGTTTTTATCGACTGTGGTTTGACCTTTTACATAGACATTCGTGTCACTGTCCCATATGTAATCAGCCCGTAGCCCCGCCAATGTACCTTTACCTTTGATACTGTCGCGATTTAGCTCTTCGACCTGTTTGCCTGCAGCGGAGATTTTGATGTGTTCAGTGACTTTAAGTTGGCCTTCTAATTCAACTTGTTCAGTATCGGTTTTAAGCGTGCCATCAAGTTCTTTTTCTTCCATCGATGTATAACGAGTCGCAATACTAATGCGATCCGTCGCTTGTAGACGCAGCTCAGTACCAAATGATTCCTGAGCTAGGTTGTCACTCTGGCTTGCATAACTATAACCGGCATCTTTGGATTTATACCAAGCTTTTACATCGTTACCAACGGCGGAGAAAATTGTTGGCGCTATATCATAGAGGTTCGCGACACCTTTCACCTGAATTAGGTCACCTTCGCGCTGTTCTAAATCCGTCGCAATTGGTGTAAAGGTTAAACCGCCATCAAACGACACGTAATTGGAATCGGTTTGGCGCCCTTTGCTATGGGCAAATTCCGCTCTCAAATACGTCCCTTCTGTTGCTCTTAAGGTAAAATCCGTACCATAAGACTCATAATCCTGAGCATCACGCTCTTCCGTTGCATAAGAACCACCGAGCCCGATGTAATCGTTCAACCAACCTTTAACACGGCCACCATAGGCTAGAGCGTCTTTGCTATCTTTACCTTGCGGCACATATTCGTAATCAACAGCCAGATAGTTTTCATACCCGTCACTTGGATCGTCATTGATAACACTCCCAAAACTATCTGAAATAATGTTATTGAGTGGACGAGTCAGAATAATTCGACCTTGGTACGCATCAATTTCGTAATCTTTCCCTTCTTGCAAAGGCACTTCACGTTCCGAGATCCCGCTGTCTTTATTAATGACTTTGACATAAACCTTGTCACTGCCGGGAATAACTTCACCATGCCGTAGGAAATATAAAGAACCACCCGTACCTAAAAACTCGTCATGAGCAAATAATGAGTCAGACGATGCCGTGAAGCCCACAATGTTCAAACGATCTTCACCAAACTTGGTGGTCGAGCGGGTACGATAGTCACCTTTGAAACCATATAAACTACGGTTGTAATCGTTGTTATCCGTCCCAGTTAAACCTGTGTTGTAATTTCCCCAAAGCACTTGCGATTTATCGTATTCTAAGTCGAGATACACCTTGCCTTTAGTGTTCACTACTTTGTGAATATTGGCACCATCACCATAGTCACCGTAATACAGCTCGTCATCATCTTCTAGAATATCAAACACACTCGAATCGTCAGCGGCAAACGGGTGCTTAAACATATCTCTAATATCGCTGTCTTTAGTATCAAAATGGGTGGTAACCCTTAACTTGTCACCAAATTTACCTTGCCCAAAATATGCCAAACGACCTTGGTTGTAGACATCATCTTGATATTGTTCGTTAACTCCTAACGCCCCAGTATTGCCCGTAACTTTATTCTTTCCGATGTAAAAGTCTGCAAGACCAGCCTGCGCGTAGTAGGTATCGGGGATACGAACATACAATTGATAACGACGTTCATCGCCATTATCAAAGGTCACTTTGGTTGGGAACAGATAAGCGTCCGCGGGTAGGAACTGTTCTGCGTATAGTTCACCATCTTCTACTTCAAACTCATCCTCACCAATTTGTACTTTATCCACGCCTTTTAACCCTGTCCCCATGAACTTTGCTAAGCCAGCATTGGTTGGAATGTTGTGACGCATCAATTTGGCTTTACCAAAACTACGCCCGATGGGTTCTTCTCCTTCGTTACGCTCAAGCTCCACTTCGGAGTCTGGACGCACTAGATCCATCACACCAATGGTCGTCACGTCCATATTTCCGTCTTTATCCCAAGCCTTGAAGCGAAACTGTAGCTGGTTACCCGAAATAAAACGATAGTCGACATCACTACTGCCATCCCAGCTAATGTCATAATCGTTTGCGAGCTTTTCACCCGTAATTATCGTTAATGGTTGAGAAAGGCTACGATCTTCACCTCGAAAGATTTCAAGTTGATAGTGTGTAATGTAGTAACTGTAGTTTGTGGTAATGGTAAAGCTAACTTCATCATTCAACTTTCCATCGGCCACTTCCAATTCATCGCCAACGCTCACATCCATAACCGGATTAAAACGGGTAATATCACGACTGGCCCATATCGCCCCTTCTTCGAGATAGATACGCGAGCTATCCTCTTGCTTATGAGGCGTCACTTCGATATTCGTTGAATCAGTATCAAGCTTTTCAAGTTTACTCGTATCTTTAGCCAGCGTCGCCACAGGTAACGCTGCCAATACACACACTGCTAGTTGAGTCTTTTTAAACGTTTTCATAAGTACTTACCGAGTTTAGGCTCATGTTTCATGAGCCCTTGTCATTGTTATTATTACGGTTGTTCAATTTCTTCGACCGAAACGCTAAAGTTAAATTTGGTTAACTGGTTTGGCGAAATGCGCTGCACTTTCGGGTTTTCGCTGATCACTTTCATACCGGTTGGCAAAGAGTCCGTATCCACTTTGATTAGGAACTGTTTGCCTTTCTTATCAAGCACCCACTGATCCGGAACGTGGTAACGGCCATATTGATCCGTCTCAATCACAATGCCTTCAACGGTCAATAAACGAACTCCAGGAATACCATCTTCATAGATCCCCTTGTTCTCAATGACGATTTCCCAAAGGAACTGATCGCCATCTTTATATAGATTACGCGTGATATTTAAGTTCTCAGCAGAGAGTCCTGATGCACGATCACCACTGTGGTTTGTTTTAATATGTCCCTCAGCATCGAATTCGATGCGTGTACCCGAATCTGTGGTCACGACCACATCAAAACCATGACGAGAGCGCGTCTTAAGTTGGAACGCTACTTGGTTGCTTTCAGGTAAAGTTCGATTCGACGAAATTCCCATCAACTCGTCTACTTCCACGCCAGCTACCAGAGGTGAGTCCATTCGCCGCACCGTTTTATTTTTTCCATGCAGATAGCTAAACGCTTGCTGTTCTAACTTTTGCTCTAAGCCATAGACATGACCAACATGATATTTAGCTTTAAAGGCTAAATCCTTGATAGTGCGTTCTTTGCCATCCTTAACAATCACGGTTGAGTTCGGTACGTAGTCAGCTTGTGCAACATACGCTTGCACGTTGATATTAGATGCGGTGGCGTCGGCTTGGAATCCATCTTTATTGTGGTCTTCAAAGACTTTGCCAATGATCGAGGCTGTATCAAACACCTTATCAGGGACCACTTCCACCGTTGCTGATGCAGTTTTAGATTTTGGCTCTAATGCGCCCGAGCTTTGACCTTCTGGTGGCGCCATTGCAACAGCAGTGTTTACATACTTGCCAAACGTCGCACCCACGCTAACACGCAGCAGATAACGCACACGGACTTGTTCCGTGATGGTTTTTTCCGGTGTTCCGTAGGCTTGCATGTCACCAATGTTGAACGTAAGTGAGTTGGTCACTGCAGGTTCTTCAGTACTCACAACGTCATCGCCCGTATCAAAAGCACCGTCAGGGCCACTGTTGGTTATCTCCGTCGAACCTGAGACATACTCGAAGCCTGCAGGATAACGGTCGACGAGCTTGACGTTTTTAAACTCAGAGTCATTATTATTTTGGATGATCACTTCATACTCAATCACGTCCCCAACTTGAGCATCTGTTTTCAGCGCCTCTTTGGTTACTGATAATTCACCTTCGTTGTCTGCAAACTTTTTAACATGAATGGTGACATCATCCGACGCTGTACTTCCCGTTGCAGGGTCAGTAACACTAAACGTATTCGTAATATCGTCATCCAACCCTTTGTTGAGTTCACCCTTAACTTCAATGACATAACCATTACCCATATAAGGCAAGAGATCGAGTGATACGCCGCCCTCTGGCAAGTTTAAGTCCTTATCAGTGAACTCAGCTTTAATCTGGTTTGAAGGCCACTCTTTAATGCTAACTTTCCAAGACGTGAATAGTGGGTTGCCGTTTGAACCCGTAAGCTTACTGATCTCATCCACCATTTGCGCACCCGTCACTTGGGTAGAACCTTGGTTGCTGACACGTAATAGGTAAGTTAGCTCTGAATCATCATTGGTGTATTCAGCGTTTTCACCTTTGGATGTCGTTTTATCAACAGCAAGCTGAACCGCTCTTGGTGTGATCATTGCGCTCACACTTTCAATACTGGCTTGTTGCTTGGTAGCCGCATTTGCTCGTCGACTTGAGATCGCACTTGTCGCTGTCGCCGACTCATCAATTTTATGTGCGGTGTTAACGATTTCACCCATTGCTCGCGGGTCTATCGTCCCAGTAATAATAAACTCGACGGTATCACCCGGTGCTATATCCATAGCAGCATTGATATCACTGTTTGCGCCCAAGGAACCGGCATCAACCACCGTTCTTGGATCACTGCTTTTTACTTCAACATTCCACTGAGTAAACGCATTCACCACCTCACGGTTACCCGTAGATAAATCCGGTTGAGTTTGAACTTTAATACGGGACATGGCATCACGCAGCAGTACATCATTTGCAAATCCTTTACTGTCATTCAACAGCTTGATGCGGAATACCGCTTGTTCACCAGCCACATAGATAGGGTCATCCGCCTCTTTAGTGATCACCACATGATCTGGCTCTGGCAATAAGCTTGCTTCAGCAGTAAAGCGCTGAGCACGGGTCGCATTCACGGACATGGTTACTTTGTTATCAATTCGGTCAATCGCATATCCGTTGACGATACCTTGGATTACAAACTCCACAGTGTCATTCGGTGCTAAATCGATGGTTGCATTGATGTCCTTACCGCTTCCTGAAGGATCCGGTGAGACAGTTGTTAGCGCATCGCCTTTATTGACCTTTATCGACCACGTTGAAAAAATCGGCTCAGACGTCCCATTGACTGTATCGACTTTGAGCGATGAGATTAGGTCTTTTAAATGAATACCAGCAACAAATGCTTCATTTTGGTTGGCTAAGACAACACGGAATGTTGCAGACTTTCCTGGCTCATAAGTCATCTCAGTTTCTGTGCCAGTTTCACCCACATACTTATTAAGAGTCAGGGATATTGGGCGATGTTTGATCACCGCGTGTGCCGTCTGTTCAGGCTCGCTTGCGTACTGAGCTTTTGCTTGGTTAATGATATCCGTCGTTGCATAACGGTTAACCGTGCCAAGGATAGTGAACTCGATGTAACTATTTGGCGCAATATCTGCCAATGTATCAATATTCGGGTTCTTACCATCAGGCATTGTCGCAACCGTTGTTTGCGGATGGCTGACATACGTATCAATATCCCATGATTCAAAGGCAGTCCCTGTTGAGCCGTCGACCAAGCTGACTGTGACGTCATTCATCAAATCCTGAATGGCCACATTGTCAGCAAAACCATCCCCTTCATTCGCAATACGAACCTTGAATTGTGCTAATTGACCCGCTTGATAGAACTCGCGATCAGCAGACTTACTGATTGTAATTACCGCAGGTTTTGGTTTTAGCTGTGCAGCACTTGTTTGGGCTTTGCCGTCAAAGGTTACTTTGGCTTCATTATCAATAATACCGATGGCTTTCTTGTTAACTTCACCACGCACGGTAAATTCAATCGTATCGTTTGGTGCTAAATCGATAGTATGGCGAATATCTTGATTCCAAGAATACGTCGATACGTCAACTTCTGTCGCCGGATCACCCGCTTTATAAGTTACTAACCAGTTGGAGAAAGCTGGTTGTGGGCTGCCTTCTGTTGTATCGACGTTCAAATTGGTAATGATGTCTTCCAATCGAATATCGTTCGCAAATGCCGCATCTTTATTTTCAATAAGGATCTTGAATCCATTCACTGTTCTCGGCGAATAATACTCGTCGATTGGTGTTTTAGTTATCGTAATATTTGGTACCAACAAAGAACTTACAGCTTCATCAGTCAACATATTACCATTAAATTCGACGCTCACGTTATTGGTAACGTCACCAACGATTTCTTGCTTGAGCTTGCCACTAATGGTGACCGTGATGGTGTCAGATGGAGCAATATCTATGGTTTCATCGATAAAATCATCCACCGAAGTTGGAAGCAAAGTGCCCTTATCAGATCGCCCTGTAATTTGAATGCTTCCAGACTCAAAGGCTGAAATTGTATCGCCATGAATCGATTCGGCGGTGATGCGATTAACAAAGTCTTGGACTTGAACACCAGACGCCCAAGCTCGTGTTGTATTCGTAATAACAATGGTATAAGTCAGTGTGTCACCACTCAGATAGACAGGCTTGTCTACGACTTTCGACACACTCAGCACCGCATCAACGGGTTGGTATATTGCATCATCACTCGCCGCATCGATATCATCTGCTGTTACATCAACTTGGTTTCGAATCTCGCCAACAATGTTATAGGCCACGGTTCCAACGAGATGCAGTTCAATTTTACTTCCCGGAGCCAAATTGTAGACACCAGAGAAAGCGTCAATCGCGTCCATTGACGTTTCAGAAATAACATGAGTTTTACTGCTACCTGCATCTACAACCTTGACAGTGCTCTTCGATGGGTCCCATTTATCAAACACGCGAGCAGAGATTATGCTGCCAACGGCATCTGCACGTACACTTGTGACAAGATCTTCGATGCGTACATTTTTTGCGTAGCCTGCTCCGGTATTCTCAACGATAATGTCAAAACCAATCTCATCACCAGGTGCATACACGGCTGGAGAAATAGACGCTTCTTTGTCCACAGAAATCGCACCGGGAACCGGATAAATGAAGTGTTGTTGTAGGTTATATTGCTTGCCGTCCACGTATAACGTATTGCCAAATTTACCAACCGCATCAGCTCGCACTTTACCAACAACATCGATTTTAACCACCGTTGGCTCGGTGGTTGCCGCACCCAGTTTGACCAGAGCATTAATGTCGCCGCTGGTTGGAATTGCAGATATATCATTATGGGCAGCACCCACGTTGCTGATGACATTGGCACTGATGGTCCAACTGTCGAGGGCAGTTTGCATGCTTCCATCTGCAGTTTCTACTTGGAATTTGGAAATTTCATCCAACACTTGTACATCTGCGTTTGTATCGGCTTTATTTGCGATATACATGGTGTAGCGCACTTCACCACCTGGGGTATAGGTTGGTGTATCCGTCATTTTCATCGCGAGGACTTCAGCGTCGCCCTGCGCCAACACCACCTCATTGGAATCGAGATTATTCACTTTTGCGATGTTGGTGATGGTTCCTGTTGCGTCATCATCAACGGTACCAGATAGCGCGAAGACCACCTTATCACTCGGCATGAGATCAAAGGTTGCATCGAGCGGCTTGTTGCCGTGATAGTTGCCGGTAATGGAAAAACGATCCGCTGGTGGCTGTTCAATAATCGTAGTGGAAATACTATTGAATGCCTTAGCACCCGTTGAGGTCATAATTGCGTTCAGTTTATCAACAACATGGACGTCATTAGCAATGCCCTCACCGTTATTTTCAATCGTAACTTGATACTCGACCTGACCACTTGGATTATACTCACACCCGGTTCCGGTTGATGACGGGAACGTACAGTGGTTACCGTCAGCGGTAGTGTTCGTGACGACCTTATTAAAGGTAAGATTAGGAGCAACTGGCGGTATCACGTCAGTATCAACACTATGCTGCCCACCAGTCGCACGGTTTGCTGCAATTACACCAAGAGCGTCATCTCGTATCGTCCCTTTAATGGTGAAAGTAATGGTTTCACCCGGCGCAATATCTGAAACAATATCTAAATCACCATTAGTGTCATAACTAGGGAGATAAGTATCTACATCACTATCAATACCTTGCGAGATCGTATGCGTAATTTCCGTATGAGAAAACGCAGGTTCAACACTACCACCTAACACTTCCACCGTTACAGCAGAAAGTAGATCTTTCAAGACGCTATTGTCTCGCCAAACTGGTTCTGTATTTGCCACCGTAAATCGATAAACAACTTCTTCACCCGGTTTGTATGTCGCACCAGAGGAATAAGGTCGCCCTCCGATGGAAACAATCTCTTTAGCAACGTCTAGCTTAGACTTATCTGGGTTAATCTGAGATTTACCAAATCTGGTGCCATTGTATTTAGGTTGGATGGTGATAGCGGTCATTGCGTCATCGCGGATTTGCGATTCGACCTTAAAGTCAATCCAACCACCAGCAGCAATAGAGAGCTTTGGAATAACAATATCTAAATTTGCACCACTTACAAATGTGCCGATATTTGTGGTGATTTCATCAGACTTAGTAACGCTGACCTGCCAAGTTGCTGGTTCATAAACAACCCCATGTTGATTATCCACTTCACCAGCTGCATCTTGTGCAATTTTGGCTTTCAACTTAGTAAATTCTTCCAGTAAGTTAGCGTTGTATTCTGTCCCTTTACCTTGGTTATCAATTCTTAGGTGATAAACGACTTTTTGCTCTTCAGGAAGATGATTGTAGTTTTTCTTTAACGTGCCAAACGCCGCATCAGTATAAGCTGCGTGCTTTTTCTTTAACTCTGCAGGCAACATGCTTGAGCGCTCAGAATTTAGCGTGTGTCTACCATCCACAACGGCACTATTTCGGAACTCGCCTACCGCTTTATCAGACACCTTCGCTGTAATGACGTAACGCACATAAGTGCCATCGGGTACAAATGAGGCACCTGCAAGGTTAAAGTGGGTATCGATGTTACTGTTGTCACTAACGGTGCCAGCATAGCTGTATGAACTAGAGTCAACCTCTGACTTTATTGTCCAGTTGGTAAATGCAGGGCCTGTAGTGCCGTCAAAGTAATCGGTCGTGATCCCCGAGATATCATCTTTAATCGAGATGTCTTTTAAGTGGACGTTGTTTTTATTTTTAAGATCAATCTGATAGACCACATAACCACCCGGCGTGTAGCCACCTGAAAGTTCTGTCACACCATCTTTATCAAGGTACTTAGTGACATGCTTTTCGAAATCAAACTTCTGTGTATTCGGTTTGGTTTCAGCACTAACCGTATCTCCATCAACAGAAAGCAGGTTAACAATACTACCTACAGCTTGTGAATTTACTTTGGCGGTAATTTTGTAATCGATGGTTTCACCAGCCGGAACGGAAATATGTGTATCAATATCTTTGTTGTTCTCAATAGTGCCATCGAGATCGACTTGAGCCCATTTACTACCACCAACGACTGTCGGCTCAATCGTCCAACCAGAATTAAAAGCAAAGCCCGTAGAACCATCCAGCAACTCTGTCTTTATGTTTGAAATTCTATCAACGAGCGCAATCTGATAGGCATTTCCTTTCCCATCATTACTTACGGTCAGGTGATATACCAAATTCTGACCCGGCTCATAGTTCTTTTGATCAACCGTTTTACTAAACTTCAGATGATACTCATATGGATTAACCGTAATACCACCAATGGTGATATCTCCGGTAGCATCTTCACGTACAACGCCTTCAACCGTGTACAACACATAGTCTTTTCCAGCTACGTCAATAGTAGTGTCAATGTTCGTATTGTTAGCAACCGTTCCATCGAGCTTGCCATCCGTGGTTCCGTCGCCACCATTGTCATTTTCTCGCTCCACAGCAACGGTGAAAGTATCGTTAAATGGATTCGCTTTGCTACCATCTAGAAGCTGAACTTGAACGCCTTTGATGTCTTCTGTCACGCGATGATTATTTTCATACCCCGTTTGCGAAGACACTTTGACGGTATATTTCAAAGTATCACCCGGTGCGTAATAATGGCTTTCTTTACCATTAACATAGAGTTTTCTAACCACATCAGCGCCATTTTGGGCTTTTTCCATTTCATGATGGGAAACGTGTGACTTTTGACTCACATAGCCAAACTCTCTATAGACATACGCATCATTGGCAATCTTTTGTTCTAGAATGCCACCCGCATTACGCGAACCAATGACGTTGTCCTTGATTTTTGCCCTAATTTTTAGGACTCGCTGCGCTCCCCCTGCTAGAGAGAATGTTTGCGTTTTATCACCTTCAGGATAGATCAGATCTTCATTTGTTTTGCCATGCCACCCAGCACCATCACCGTAGTCAAATTGCCAATATTCGAATGGAGACTGATCTTCAAAGTCTGCGAAATGGTTGTCCTTTTTATTGGCTAAAACAGACTTAATCGCGGTAAGCGGGTCAACAACTTTTAACTTGTCCGCCACACTTGGGCTGTTGTTTAGCAAGATAATGCTGTATTCGACAAACTGACCCGGGACAAAATGGTTCACATCTGCTGTTTTAAGAATAGAGACATTCAATGAATCTAGACCAGAGCCGCCAATCTCAGCCGATGCAGATTGATCAAGGTTATTCACTGGATCATGTATTTCTACCGTGTTTGCGATCTCAGGCTTGGCATAATCGTTTTTCACCAAGCCGTATACGGTATAGCTAACAAAACCCATGCCTTCGGGAGTTTTGGGATCAATATCAATTCTGGTATTGATGTTACCGTTGTCAGGATAATTCGACTTAGCACCTGCATAACTGCCTGTTTTGTAGGGCGTATTGTGGTCATCCGTATTAGATGTAATTGTCCACTTTGAAAAAGCATCCAACCCAATAATGTCATCATTAACAGACACTTCATTCGCATAACCGGCACCACGGTTATACACGGTGATATCAAACGTCACCCATTGGCCCGGAATTAACGCTTCATCCGGCGTTGTTTTAATAACAACTACGTTGGGTTCTTTTGGGTAGACGACAACACGATCTGACGTCTCACTTTGTGAATCTGAATCCGGTGTTTCTACCGTTGCCGTGTTCTCAATCTTCTTGTAGATGATTTCATCTTCATTGCTACGATCAATTTGACCAATAATGGTGTAGACAACCTCTACGTTTGGTGGGATTTGAGCGACGGTATCTAAATCTGCGTTATCCGAAAACGTACCAACATCCGTGTATGTTGCATTACCATTTAGCAACGGATTGTCTGAAATAATTTCCGCAGAAATCGTCCAAGACTTGAAGACGGGCTTACTTTGACTATCCGGCTCCAATATGCCTGCTTGAATCGATGAAATAGGATCTTTGACCTTTACATTGGTAGCAAAACCATTCCCTTTCTCATTCTTCACATGTAGCTGGTACGAAATCTCATTCTCTAATTTTGAGTAGCTGGTTTTGTCACCATGAAAACCAGTGTCAGTGTTGGTTTTCACTGTTTTATTGAGAGCAATAGAAAAGTCTTTGGGATCGGAACCGCGGTCAGCATAAACCGTATCATCCACCGTCACACTATTTTGAATGTGCCCGTTAGCTAATGGCTCTGTTTGTGCCTGAATGGTGTAAACAATGTAACTATGAGGTTCAATGGTTGCTTCTACATCAAGAATGTCTGGGCTCGTGATCGAACCCGAAACACCAGTATCCGTTGACGTAGCAACAGTACCGTCTGCATGGAACGCTTGTGCTGTAATCGTCCAGCTACGAAATGCATTAATGGTTGCTCCATGAATATCGACCGTTTCAACCTTAGAAACGTCATCAACAACTCTAACTTGGTTCGCGTAGCCATCCCCATCATTGTCAATGCGGATAGTGTAAGTAAGGGTATCTCCAGAAGAATAGTAGCGCGTGTCAACATCCTTACTTGCACGTAAGTTATCTTCTGGCATTTGGATACCAGAACCATCTTCAGTAATGTTGTCAGAACACGCTGGATTATTATCCAAAATCAGTCCAACACTGGTATCACTTACTTTGGCGGTGAGTCTGTAGTGGATTTCTTTACCTGGAGCAACATCGGGTGACACTGTCACTGGAGATGTTAACCAAGTACCATAGTTATACGTTCCGGGATCAGAGCCCAAAGCATCTTCACCAGACACCACGTCCAGTTTCCACTCTGAGAAAGCTTGCCCCGGACCAGCTCCACCCGCTTGCTCTGTCTGAATACAGGTCATGTCATCAATCACTGCCAAGTTATTGGCAAAGTACTTTGAAGAGCTATTCGAAACATAGATATCGTAGATAACTTCATTCCCTGGAGTATATTGGGAAGCGTTTGTCGTTTTCTTAAGTTTGATCTCTGGGTCTTCGACATTCAGTACTTTTTCAGCGGGAATACTGTCTGAAATCTGAGCATCTTCAATAAACTTGCCGTTGTTATCAAATAACGCGGCATTGGCACCTTGAATATTGCCAATCGCGACTTGAGAGAGAGTTGCTAGAATTTCATAAGTAATCGACTCGCCCGGATAAATCGATACTGTGTCATCAAAATCTATATTGCTTTGCTCACCTGCAGTTAAATAGGCAGACGTTGTATTGACTCCTGAGTCAATGACTTTGATTTTCCAACTGACAAATAAATTGCCAGAAACATCCTCATGATTAAATGCCGGTTGTAAGTTGTTGCCTAAACCTAAGCGAGACTCTAAAGAGGCAATATTGTGTTTAACATGATAATCATGGGCAATTCCCAACCCCGTGTTTTCAACTTTCACCGTAAACACTCGTTCACCATTAATAAGGTATGGCTGCGAATGATTTATCTGTTGTGAAATTGAAACTGAGGCATCAATAGGAGGTGTCGTGATCACATTAGAACTCACATCACCATCTTTTGTATGCGCACTTGCCGAAGTAATAATATCCCCAACTAACCCATCACTCACTTTCGCCGTAATGGTATAAGTTAACGTTCCGCCAAGACCTATAGTGGCATCTGTTACCGACAGATCTCCTGCGGAACTATAGTTACCAAGCTCACTTTCAGAGCCCGTTTTGCTACCAACAATTGCAACATCACTAAATGTTGCAATGTTTACCCCGTCACTGTTTTCAGCAGCAAGGGAAGCAAATGGCTGGGAAATATCAAGACCACGTACAGCATAACTGCCAGTATTAGTGACTCTAAGCGTATAAACTAACGTTTGATTGATCTGATACTGAGCTTTATCAACAGATAGGTCGACTGAGTAGGAGTAAGGTACAGGAGTAAAAGTGGCAAACGTAGAAGGAACAAACAACTCCCCTACCCCATCTCCATCAGTATCTGCAGTCACCTTTGTCGTATTGAGCTCAAATGCTCCCGTGATTTCATCAGAAACTTTTCCAACAACGGTGTAGGCCACCTTTCCAAGAGGTGCTAACGTCACCCCTGTTGCTTCTATATTGGTGTTGTTGTCTGAGTAAGAACCCGCATCCGATCCCCAACTGTGACTAGAAGTGATCGCGAGTTCAGAAAATGTTTTAGCAGATCCAGATTCCGTCGTGGCAGTCGAATCCCAGAGTAAATCCTGAACAGAAATATCGGTATATCGTGATGTGGTTGTATTTTGGACGGTCACCGTGTAGGTGATCTCCTTACCACTTTCGTACTGCATTGTCCGAGGTGATACTTCAACCACCAATTCTCCCGCTGCCTGTGCCGCAGAAGCTAAAAAGATCAGACAAACGAACATAAGAGACAATACACGGTTTACTGTTTTGCTTAGACTCACTACTGTTTCCTGCTTGATAACGCTTTGACTTTTTAAGGTTAATTTTTTGCTCTGAATTGTCAGGGTGAGATGACAAATATGGATCAATGTCGCATTATCTATGCAACAGCCATATTATTGTCACTACTGTGTCAAAAATGTAGCACCATTAAGAAGCACCATTTTTTACTATGGATAATGTTGAACTTAATGCTTTATTTGTAACGAGCTGAAGAAATAAACTCACCAAATGTCTCACACCAAATGACAATGGTGTTGTAATTGGACACATTCACCTCTTCATCTACTGGCAGTGTAAAACGGTCAAACGTTTTCACATCGCCGATGCGTACCATTTGATCTTTATTTGCAGCAAACGACTGCTCTGTTTCAATAAATACAGGGGATAAATAGAGTTTATAATCTGGGCCGGGTGCTAATTCACCGACAAACGCAATATTGTTCTTGCTTATCGCAACAGAACCGACTCCCCAATGGAGGAAATCACTATCGGTTCGATCTCGTTGAAATGATCCTGTGTATAAAGCTTCGTGGTTGACCTGCTCTATGATTGCCATAGAGGGTGAGGTTGGTTGAGTAAGAATGGGCAATGCGTATATTCCTAACGCAAAGCCCAAGGCACCAAAAATAAGGTGTGAAAGGATTAAGAAAACAGTCTTCACGCTGATGCACTCTCGTCAAACTTATTTATGACTCAAATGTACACGAAAAGTTGTAATTTATCAGGTGAATTGGTTGTATTTATTTGAAGTTTAATGCTGTTTTTTCTGACAGCTTCACAATTACGTCCACTGCCTTTTCCATGCCTTCAATCGTAATAAACTCATGAATACCGTGGAAATTGTATCCGCCAGTGAAAATATTTGGACATGGTAACCCCATAAATGACAATCTTGCCCCATCTGTACCACCACGAATCGGCTTAATTATTGGCTCCACATCACACGCTTCCATCGCCTGTTTTGCTAACTCAATCACCTGAGGATGTGGCTCAACCATTTCTTTCATGTTGAAGTAGCTGTCGGTTAAACGCAGCTCTACCCGTCCTTTTTCTAATTGAGCATTCAGTTCATCTACTTTTTGCTGCATAAAGGCTTTACGTGCTTCTAAGCCATCACGTTCGAAATCTCGAATGATATAACCCAATTCACTTTTAGCCACTGACATCTCGGCTGATTTTAAATGATAAAACCCTTCATACCCCTCAGTGCATTCAGGCGTTTCTTGCGCTGGCATCATTAACTGGAATTGAGCCGCGATATTCATCG
This sequence comes from Vibrio sp. NTOU-M3, assembly GCF_040869035.1. Lineage (NCBI taxonomy): Bacteria > Pseudomonadati > Pseudomonadota > Gammaproteobacteria > Vibrionales > Vibrionaceae > Vibrio > Vibrio sp. NTOU-M3. Next base: position 1,300,362 of record NZ_CP162101.1, on the reverse strand, counting down.
CATTCACCATTTTTCCTTTTGCCGTACCAGGATGAACATTGGTTCCATGACAAATAACATCTGCACTGGTTGCGTTGAAGTTCTCATATTCAAGTTCGCCAACTGGGCCTCCATCAATGGTATATGCCCATTTCGCACCAAACTTTTCTACATTGAACAAATTCGCTCCACGACCGATCTCTTCGTCAGGCGTAAAGCCAATACAGATGTCACCATGGGGAATCGACGGCGTTTCAATTAAGGTTGCAATTGCGGTTATGATCTCTGCAATTCCGGCTTTATTATCTGCGCCAAGTAGTGTTGTACCATCTGTCGTGATCAGGTTATATCCATGCAACTTGTGTAGATCAGGATATTGTATCGGTGATAGGACTTCATCCCCTTTCCCCAATGCGATATCACCACCTTGGTAATCTTCAACAATTTGTGGTTTTACATGCTTACCTGATGCATCAGGCGCCGTATCCATATGAGCAACGAAACCAATGGGCGGTACGTCATAGTCTACATTCGAAGGTAAACGCGCCATGAGGTAACCGTTATCATCCAAACTAACATCACTTAAACCAAGTGCCATTAGTTCATCTTTTAGATATTCAGCAAAGACCATTTGCCCTTTAGAGCTAGGACAACATGTTTTTGAAGGTTTGGATTGGGTATCAAAGGTAACGTAATGCAGAAAGCGGGTAACAAGGTTATTCATAACAATCTCTCAGATATCAAGACAACCCATTTTGGGTTTAAATATTTTGTATGACTGTCAGATCATACTACGCCTTAAATATTGATTTTTTTTGCTATAAATCATCTTTTAGGCAATCACTGGCGTATGACGCTTAATATGAATAAACCTCAACCAATGCCAAAGCTCATCACTATTAAAATGATTGATACAAAAATGCCCGAATAGCTTCGGGCATTTGTATTGAATAGTTTTTGATACTTGGCTTAAAGCAGAATAAAGATGCCCGCTAAGCAGGCACTCATGAGGTTCGCTAAGGTACCTGCTAAAACCGCTTTTATCCCTAGGTTTGCCACTTCGGCACGACGCTCAGGTGCAATCACACCAATTGAGCCTAGCTGAATTGCAATTGAACCAATATTTGCAAAACCGCACAACGCAAACGTAACAATAACTTGCGTGTGTTCTGACAACATGGCTTTGTGCTCAACAAAATCAATAAAAGCAACAAATTCGTTCATTACGATTTTTTGGCCAATGTATGAACCAGCCATCAACATTTCATTCGTTGGAACACCGATGACCCATGCTAATGGAGAGAACAAGTAGCCAAATAGTGCTTGTAAGGTAATACCGCTAAATCCAGCAACCTCTCCTAAGCTTTCTAAGCCCGTGTTGACCATGGCAATCACACTCACAAATGCAATTAGCATCGTACCAACAGCAACGGCTACTTTCATACCGTTCATCGCACCGCTTGCTAACGCATCAATAACGTTGCTTTCTTGTGCTTTATCCATCTCGATATCTGATTGATCAATCGGTGTATCACGTTCTGGTACGATGATTTTTGCCATCATCAAGCTTCCGGGTGCCGCCATAAAGCTTGCTGCGATCAGGTATTTTAATTCAACACCTAAGCCAGCATATCCACCAAGAACACTACCAGCAACAGAGGCCATGCCACCCGCCATTACAGCAAACAGCTCAGAACGAGTCATTCGGGAGAGAAAAGGACGAACTAAAAGTGGAGACTCACCTTGAGAAAGGAAGATATTACCCGTTGCAACCAAAGATTCCGCTTTACTTGTACCAAGGAACTTTTGGATTCCACCGCCAATAAACGCAATCACTTTTTGCATGATGCCCAAGTAATAAAGGGCGGAGATAAGTGCACTGAAGAAGATAATAATTGGCAGGACACGAACGGCGAAGATAAAACCAGTATTAGCTAAATCGCCAAATAAAAAGCCGATACCTTCATCAGCAAATCCCAATAAGCTAGAAACGCCACTACTTAAACTAGTTAAAGCAGCTTGTCCCCATGGGAAGTAAAGCACGATAGCGGCAAATCCCACTTGGAGTAGTAATGCACGAGACACTGTTTTCCAATTGATGGATTGACGACTTTCCGACAACAGCACCGCACACAAAAGCAAGGTAGCAACACCGATTAATCCGAATAAAATATTCACTTATGATCACCTTATACAAGCAGAGAAATTTAGCTGGTCCGGTCCGTGGGGTCATTCACTATTCCCTGTGACGGCTTGTATTGGCAGAGTCAGACTCTTAACCGGGCGGAAAGTATAACGAAGAAAGAGAGAGATTCATCACATTTTTTAACGCAAACGTTCAAGCGGTTATAGTTTGAACAAAAAATCAAGTCTCATAATTAAGATGTTCATAAATTGACTATTAACAGATCACTTTTTTACTAAAAAATCATCTTTAAACTATGAATTAAGATCACAGTTAAAGCTACAACTTGAAGCAAATCCCTGATTTAGTTTGTGGTTTTTTTCCTTGGACGCTAAATTACAAGAACGCAAACTAACGTACTACAAGTTGATTCCTAACAACGTCAAGTAGTAACCATATAATACACTTAGTACCAATTCTTTCCCCTCAGCTTGCTGGGGGGATTTTTTATTTAATTCAGCTAATTATCAAATCTATCAACCATCAAATGTTAGTGATTTTTTATCTAACGTTAGCTCTTGAATTATTCACCCTAGGCTCTAGTTACAACCAAGGTAGCAAACATCCAATTAACCGTTGGAAGTGGTAATTTTTCTGCACTTCTCTACAATATGCCTCCCCTTTCCGTCACAGAAAAACACCAATGGAACGCGACTACACATACGCCTCATTAAAACAAGCATCGCCTGAAGAACTAGAAACACTGAGCATGCGATTAATTCATCGCTTGATCCCTGAAGAGTCGATGTCTGAGCTATTTACCTTCGAGCAAGAGGAAGTTGCCAATGAGGAGCGATATCAGGCGGCTCAATTTGATGCCATGTTGCGCATGACGGCTATTGCGCTGGGCGAAGTCCCTGCTCTGTTTTCCGGATCAGAAAATGCGCAGCAAAATACACTGCGTATGACGCGATTGTTGTTGTGGCATTTTTATGCGGTATCTTTCCATCTTGCAAACACAATCCCACTTGAAACACATTGCAATCATGTGGAATTGATCATCAAAAAAGCACCAAAAGATGCGTTTGCTTGGACGAAAGAGCTAACCGAGTTGCTCCATCAATACGCGAAAAACCATGAGCAACAGAATGACGCATCCCAAAAATAAAGGTTTATCGACAACTTATTGTGTTATTTAAGTTATCGTTGTTTATATGATTCAGTTGTCACCAAGGATGGTGGTCTCCCCTATGCACACTTCTGTTGTATCCATCTCCATTTTATTTGTTGGTATGTACGCTACCTCGACTTGGGCTAACAATGCTTCGAACGAACTAAACGAAACAGATCTATGCCACAGTCAACAGGACCATTCGCATCTCCTTGATAAAGCCTTTCATTACCTTAATACCAAGCTCTGCCAACCTGCCCTCTGGTTTGATAATTTTTTTGTTGATGAACGGGCCGATGAAGATGGTCGAGCAGGAACTGTCGTCCGTTGGTACAACGATTTTTCATATATTGAAAATGAAGGGTATCAATTTAAAACTAAACTTCGTTTTCGTCTGCATTTACCTAAGGCAACGAAACGACTCAAGCTTGTTTTTGAATCCGATGAAAAAGACGATCTTACTGAGCTATTACCTTCCACACGCTCAGATGCGGAAGAAACGTTAGGCCTACGTTATGACTGGTATAGTGAAGCGAAGCAGAGCTTTAATATCAAAGTGACCGCCAGACCCGGTATCGAGGCCCGATATCGCTATACTTATCCCTTTTCGGATGACACGCTAGCGCGGATTACCCAGAAGATATACCAGAAAAAGCGCCTGACGGGTGAATCGACTCAATTAGACATTGACCATTCATTGAATCCAACGTTTCTCTTACGTTGGACAAATTTGGCCACTTACGAAGACGATATCAAAGGCTGGAACTTAGGCAGTGGTGTAACATTGTTCCAGCATATTTCTGATAAACAAGCCATCAACTACCAAGCAAGCATCTCAGGTACAAATCGTCCCCTTCATTATTTGGAAAATACGCGGATTGCCATCAGCTATCGACAAAATATTTGGCGTGATTGGCTCTATTACGAAATTCGCCCAGAGTACAACTGGAAGGAAGAGCCTGACGTAGAAAGGTATCAAGAAGCGATGGTAACACTGAGGTTCGAACTGTTGTTCCATAATTTATAGAGCCCACCGTGTGGGCTCTTTTTCTTAGTCGGCTTTAATCGTTAACAAGCACAATTCGTGCATTTTTCGCTTGGACCGGACGATTGTTTTGCCCCATAGCATTCACCAATTGTTGCTGTTGCTCACTGGTGAGTGATTGTGCATCTTTCAATACAAACCAACGCACGCCTTCACTACAAGGTGGCGTCGTTAAAGAGCCATTGAAGCGGTAATATTCTCCCGTCTCTGGTAATAAGTCTTTAACCGCAAAAGAAGATTTCAATGTCACCGTTTGATCTTTATTTGGCATGATCTCCGTTAACTTAGCGAGCTCTGCACTCACTTTCCCCGTTTCAAACATGACGGCTAAAACCGCTAAGTTTCCATCTTTATCCGCATTAACAAAGTGCGCTTCTAATGGATACTGTTTATCTTTAATTAAATTTTCTGACGGCGTATGAAAGTGAAATTGTGCTAATTTGAATTCTTTACCGTCGATAGTAAACGTATTCTTTCCATCAACAACAGCTTGTAGTGTGTGTCCATTATTCGTTAGACCAACCACATTGCCTTTGTAATCAACATGAAGCTTGCTTAACTTGGCTTCAACACCATTATCAATATTAATTGGACTTTGGTTTTTACCTACTGCACACTCACTTGCAAACTCTCCCCAATGCTCCGGACCATGGTCTCCTTTATATCCCCACTCAGAAGCGCTCACCATACCGCTTGTTAATGCCATAACCAAAAAAGCAACTGTTGTCTTCTTCATTATTATCTCCTTGCAATAGACCAACTGAATTTCAGAATTATGGTAAACACACCCAGCGCAAAAGTGACAACATACAAACTTTGTTTTCAGGTTATAAATGGAACTGATAGCGATGTTTAACTGAAATTAATAATTTACTTTGTTTTCAGTGGTGTTGCCGCTTCTGCCCCAGGAGAAAGAAAAAGGCCAAGCACTTGTGCTTGGCCTTTTGAGGATTTCATTTATGAAAGTTATTCCCAATCTAGAATCACTTTGCCTGACATACCGCTGCGCATGATATCAAAGCCTTGTTGGAAATCGTCAATCTTGAAGTGGTGTGTAATGATTGGCGTTAGGTCTAGGCCTGATTGAATTAATGAAGCCATTTTGTACCAAGTTTCAAACATTTCACGCCCATAAATGCCTTTGATAACCAAGCCTTTGAAAATAACTTGGTTCCAATCGATCCCCATGTCAGATGGCGGAATGCCTAGTAGTGCAATACGGCCACCGTGGTTCATCGTCGTTAGCATTGAGTTAAATGCAGCTGGGTTACCTGACATCTCTAGACCTACGTCAAAGCCTTCGGTCATGCCTAATTCAGCCATTACATCTTCTAATTTTTCTTCAGCCACGTTGACGGCACGTGTTACGCCCATCTTACGAGCAAGTTCTAAACGGTATTCGTTCACATCAGTGATCACTACATGGCGAGCACCAACGTGTTTCGCGACTGCCGCAGCCATGATACCAATAGGGCCTGCACCTGTGATCAGTACATCTTCACCAACTAAATCAAAAGAAAGTGCGGTGTGTACAGCATTACCAAACGGGTCGAAGATAGAGGCTAAATCGTCAGAAATGCCTTCCGGTATCTTGAATGCATTGAATGCAGGGATCACCAAATACTCGGCGAATGCCCCCTCACGGTTTACGCCAACCCCCACTGTATTGCGACATAAGTGAGTACGACCACCGCGGCAGTTTCGGCAATGACCACATGTAATATGGCCCTCACCTGAAACACGGTCACCGATTTCAAAGCCACGAACTTCTTGGCCAATTTCGACCACTTCACCCACGTATTCATGACCAACAACCATAGGCACTGGAATTGTTTTTTGTGACCATTCGTCCCAGTTGTAGATGTGGACATCAGTCCCGCAAATTGCAGTTTTCTTAATTTTGATCAGAATGTCGTTGTGACCAACTTCCGGCTTTTCAACCTCAGTCATCCAGATGCCTTCTTCAGGCTTTAGTTTTGATAGTGCTTTAATTTTCATTATTTGATGATCTCCATGTCACGCCCTACTTCGATAAACGCATCGATAGCGCGATCTAGCTGCTCACGAGAATGTGCAGCTGACATTTGTGTACGAATACGTGCTTGACCTTTTGGTACTACAGGGAATGAGAAGCCGATGACGTAGATACCTTTCTCAAGAGCGCGCTCAGCAAACTCAGCAGCGACTTTTGCGTCACCAAGCATAATTGGAATGATTGCGTGGTCAGCACCGCCCATAGTGAAGCCAGCCGCTTCCATACGTGTACGGAAATGCGCTGCGTTTTCCCATAAACGGTCGCGCAGGTCACCGCTTTCTTCAAGCAGGTCAAGAACACGAATTGAAGCATTGACGATTGCAGGAGCCACTGAGTTAGAAAATAGGTATGGACGAGAACGTTGGCGTAACCAATCGATCACTTCCGCTTTGCCAGAAGTGTAACCGCCTGATGCACCGCCCATCGCTTTACCTAGCGTACCTGTGATTAGGTCGATACGGTCTACAACATCGTGGTATTCGTGAGTACCAGCACCTGTTTTGCCCATGAAGCCAACGGCGTGCGAATCATCAACCATAGTGAGTGCACCGTACTTGTCAGCAAGGTCACAAATTGCAGGAAGGTTAGCCACCACGCCGTCCATTGAGAATACACCATCAGTGACAATCAGGATGTTGCGAGCACCGGCTTCTTTCGCCGCGATCAGTTGCTGTTCTAGCTCTTCCATGTTGTTGTTTGAGTAGCGGAAACGCATCGCCTTACACAGACGAACACCGTCAATGATTGAGGCGTGGTTTAGTGCATCAGAAATGATCGCGTCTTCTTTGCCAAGAATGGTTTCAAACAGACCCGCGTTAGCATCGAAACAAGAGGTATAAAGGATAGTGTCTTCTTTACCCAAGAACTTAGATAGTTTTTGTTCTAGTTCTTTATGGATGTCTTGAGTACCACAGATAAAGCGCACTGATGCCATACCAAAACCATGGACATCCATGCCCTCTTTACCCGCTTCAATAAGTGCTGGGTGGTTAGCAAGACCAAGGTAGTTGTTGGCACAGAAATTCAGTACTTCTTCGCCAGTAGATATTTTTACTTCCGCTTGTTGCTGAGAGGTAATGACACGCTCTGATTTGTAAAGACCTTCAGCCTTTACTTCTTCAAGTTGTTGTTGGATCTGTTGGTAGAATGCAGAAGACATTTCAAATTCCTTCCTAGTTATTGTGAGCGCAAGCATGTGGCTTACTTTTCTGGCTCTTAATAGCCATTTGTCGTTCACTCAAGTGTAAATCAAGCTGTGGCTTTTCATTATCCTGCCAAATGGAAAAACATTCATGAATGACAGGAACAAATCCATCTTACCGTGTGTCATACATGACACACTTTTTTCTCTATCTAACTGTTTAATATACGGTTTGGTCACATTAATATCGTTAAATTTCTTTTAAGTTACTCTTATAGAACCAGCAGAATTCACACAAGGAAGTTTTATGTTGAAGTTATCTATCTCAAACAAAATTACTATACCCATGTCGGTCATACTCACCGTGGCGATTATTTCCGCTGGTATGGTTGTCTTTCAAGGTCAAAAGCAGAAGGCGTTAAACTCTCAGCTTAATGAGCAGGTCCAACCCGTATTTGGAAGTTTAGAGGATGCCTATCGCGATCTATACCAAGTGATGGTTGCAGCAAACGGTGTGGCTCAGGCAGAAAACGACCAAGAAATTGAGCACCATACTTTTGAGTTTAAAGACAATGCATACAAAGCCGTACCAAGAATGGAAAAAGTCGCGACACTCTTCGATGCAGGAATTTTGCCTAGTGAAGATGCTGCGGAACTGAGCAAATTGGTTGAAGCCACGTCTAAATGGATAAATCTCTACGAACCTATGTTTGCAGACCCTAGGCAAGCTGTTGAGTACTATGAAACCAACCTGAATGACTTTGAAGCTCAGTTCATCATTATTCGAAAACAACTCAAAACAATCAGTAAGTTGATCGAAACTGAGCAAGATAGGCTTCGAACTCAAGTCTCTGAGTCAATTGAAACAACCACACTATTTTCTTCCTTACTGTCGGCAATCATTGTTATCGCTGCACTATTCGCACTTTTCATCGCAAGACAATTCGTAATCAAACCGATTAAAGAAATTGAACATATGATGGCTGATATTGCGCAAGGTGAAGGAGACTTGTCGAAAAGAATCCCAGTGAACACGTCGGATGAACTTGGTGCGCTGGCGTCTTCTTTCAATCAATTTGTGAGTAAAATCCACACCACAGTAGAAGAAGTGATTATTTCATCAAACGCCGTACGTGCCGAAATGGAGAATATTAAATCACTGACCCAGCACATCGCCGAATTTAGTGGTGACCAACAGCAAGAAAGTGATGCTGTAGCGACCGCCGTTAACGAAATGGAAGTCACGAGCCAAACAGTGAGCCAAAATGCAAATGAAGCCGCTACAGCTAGTGATAACGCAAGCCTTGAGGCCAACCAAACTAACCAGACACTTCAAGACACCGTTACATCAATTCAGGCACTTTCCAAAGATATTGAAAATGCAAGCAACGTAATTCATCACCTCGATAGTGATGTCAATAATATTGTCTCTATATTGGATGTTATTCGTGGTATCGCTGACCAAACAAACCTACTCGCACTAAATGCAGCCATTGAAGCAGCACGCGCAGGTGAACAAGGTAGAGGTTTTGCTGTCGTTGCTGACGAAGTCCGCTCCCTAGCCAGTCGTACACAGGAAAGTACCGGTGAGATTCAGGCCATGATCGAAAAACTTCAAGCAGGAGCGCAACAAGCTGTCACTGTCATGGCTTCAAGTAAAAACAGCAGTGATAGCACGATAACGATGGCAGAAACCGCAACTAATTCGCTTAGCGTTATTCGTCAATCGATAGGACAAATGAATCAGATGAACACCGAGATCGCAACTGCTGCAACTCAACAATCTCATGTCAGTAACGAAGTAAATGCTAATGTTCAACGAATTGCCGATAATAGCCATCAAATGGTCGAGATGGTGAACAGCGCGGACAACGCTTGTATCAGTCTTTCAGAGCAATGTCAGAAGTTGGATGACTTAGTTGCTGAATTCAAAGTTTAACCTCACAAAGCCCTGTCATTCAGGGCTTTTTTCTAACGTGATTTTTGTATCGTTTTAAGGAATAATTCTTACCAGTAATTTGTTACTGAGTTCTTACTATGGTCAACCAAAAACTATTGGCCCTGTTGCCCGACCTTGCTGCTTACGTCGAAATTGTAAACGAAGGCAGTTTTACCGCTGCTGCAAAAAAACTGGGGGTAACACCGTCAGCGTTAAGTAAACTCGTAACACGTTTAGAACAGGCGCTTCAAGTAAAGCTTTTTCAACGGACAACGCGTAAATTACTTATTACTCAAACTGGGCAGAAGGTTTTTGAGCAATCCGTCGTCATGCTCAATGCCGCACAACAAGCCGTAGAGCTTTCCGCTCGCGAGCATGATAAAGCATCAGGCTCAGTGACTGTTGCAGCTCCTGAAGCCTTTTTAAATTCCGTTCTACAGCCTTTTGTTATTCCGTTTTTAAAGAAATACCCTGCAATTCAGCTAAAATTGAGAGTCGCAGATGGTGAGATAGATATACTTCGTGATGGCATTGATGTTGCCTTCAAACTCACGGATAAGCCAGACGAAAACCTAGTGTTGAAAGAAATCGCTCAAACCAATCTCGTTCTTTGCGCTTCCCCTCAATATTTAGCAAAACAAGGAGAGCCATTACACCCCACTGAACTGACCCAACATGACTGCTTATACCTTGCAGAAAATGACAGGGACAATATTTGGTCGTTTTTTAAAGATGATGATTTCCATTCTGTAGCAGTATCAGGCCATTATGCTGTTAATCATTCACAAATGCGCTTAAATGGCGTCAAAGCGGGTTTGGGGATAGGCATCTTCCATGACTTTGTAATACGAGATGCATTGAAGCAAGGGAATGTTCAAAGGGTACTGTCTGACTGGACAATAAAGAGCAATTACCATGGTGCGATAGCGATGCAATACGCACAAAGTAAATACATACCAGCTCGCTTAAGAGCTTTTATCGACTTTGCGCAACATGAGATGAAATTCTAATCCTTTTTTTATTATAACGATATCAATCAGTAACTTTTAATAAAATAAAAATTAAATCGGTAATTATTGACCACATTAAGATCGATTTTTTGTTCTATTAGCCACACAAAAACCTTCTCCTTAATAATCTTAATTACGTCTTCGAAAACCTTTAATAAATTTATATTCACAACATCACTTGAAATTAATTCATCTCAGTAAAAATGCACCATTTATGTGCTAAATTTGAGACAAAACAAGACCCAAAAATAAGACCATATCATACATCTTTTATATATAGACATTATTATCCATTGGAGTAAATAATTCCCACACTAGCACTATAGTTTAGCGGCATTCTAGTTAGTATTATTTAGTATGACACTGATTCCACTTTTCACAACAAACACCCCTACACCCCTAATAAAATGGTGAAATTGCAGCCCATAATTAATGTATTAACACATTAATCAACACTGATAGACAAGCTAAATCCGAGCCTTGTAAGCAATCAGAAATACGAACACATAATCTAAAAGCATTAAATCGGAGTAAGCATGAAATTAACAACGTTAAGTAGTGCAATTACACTTCTTATAACCTCTGGATTAATAATGGGTTGTAACAGTGATTCTAGAGTAAATTCTCATTTGGAAGAGAATAAATCAAAACAACATGAAAGCGACGATGACACCCAATTTTCAAGAACATTAGATATTGAAGGCAAATTCGAAGTAGGCAAAGAAGTAACTTTAACATCTAAGCAAATATCAGATAAGTTAAAGGCTGAATCTATATTACTTACCAATGCATCGTTTAAAAAAGACTCTGGAATAATTAGTGATTTAACTTTGAACTCCATTTCATTCTACGCACTTGCTTCAGGCCCTACTGAGATCGAAATTGAATACATGGATACTCAAGGTTTAACCAAACACCTAGACCTAAATTTTCAGACTATGTCACCGACACTTGACCAACATCATAGGTTTTTGCAACAGGCAAGTTTTGGTCCAACTTCATCAGAATTGGAAACTAGAAAACAAGTGAACTTCTTACGTTGGATCAATAAGCAAATAGATATCCCTCCAACCTCACATCAGAACCTCTTTCAACAGTTAGACGAAACTCAAGAATCACGAGAAGACGTTTGGTTGAGAATTGCAACAAAAAGTGAAGATCAACTACGTCAAAGAACCGCATTTGCACTAAGTCAACTGTTCGTAATATCAAGATATGGCAGCTTGCACAACAAACCAATGTCTATGGTTAACTACTACGATGAACTAGTTTTTGGTGCATTCGGAAATTTTCGAGATCTACTTAAAACAGTAACGCTTCACCCTGCGATGGGTATTTACTTAACAATGATAAATAGTGAAAAAGAAAACATAATAACAGGTGCTATGCCGGACGAGAATTATGCACGTGAAATTATGCAACTTTTTACTATTGGACTTTATCAACTTAATTTAGATGGTTCTTTGTATAAAGATCAAAACGGAGATCGTATAGCATCATATAGTCAGGATGATGTAAAAAATATTGCAAGAGCATTTACAGGATGGAAAAAGAAAGTTGATGATTTTAACCTTACTAAACAAATGGTAGCTAATAACAGCAAACATGATAATGGAGAAAAAATAATACTTGGTACAATTGTTCCTGCTGGTCAGTCTGCAACAGAAGATTTAGACAATGTTTTGGATATTTTATTCTTCCATAAAAACACTCCTCCTTTTTTTGCAAAACATATGATTCAAAGGTTAGTATCATCTGATCCTTCACCAGAATATATAGCTCGCATAGCAAATGTCTTTATAAATAATGGCCAAAATGTGCGAGGAGATATTGGTGCTGTTGTAAAAGCTATTTTAACAGATAAAGAAGCTCTTGGCTTTGGCCAAAAACCACCTATAAAAGTGAAAGAACCAATACTTACAGTAATGAACCTATTCCGGGCAATGAACGTACAATTCTCATCAGAAAAAGAACTATATAGCGATAGAGCATATTACAGAGCTCAACAAGGTCCATTACGAGCGAATTCTGTATTTAATTTTTATTCTCCAGAATACAAAATCAATGGCACGGACATTGTTTCACCTGAAATGGAGTTATTAACATGGTCAAATTATATTTCAACTTATAACTATATGAGAAAGTTTGTAATATCTTATACATCTCCACTTTTGCCTGACTACTCTGTACTTGCTAGGCATCAGGATGTAGAAATGTTTATAAACAAAATTGACTTAGTCTTTTTTGGTGGAGAAATGACTGATGAACTAAGGGATTCTATCCGAAACCATATAGATAAGTCTGGAGGAAAACCTTTCCATACATGGCTTATACAACAGGTATTACAGTTAGTTATAAGCTCTGATGAGTTTTTTGTGCAGGATTAATAAAATGTCAATCACTAGAAGAAGTTTCTTACTAGGTCTTGGGGCCGCGTCTTTAATCCCTAATTTAGGTTGGGCTACAAATAGTGGCGACTATAAAGCATTAGTATGTTTAGTCCTACAAGGAGGAAATGATGGGTTCAATATGCTCATACCTACAAATAATCAGCATCACGAAATATATAGATCTTCAAGAAAGTCTATTTCGATTGAGAAGTCGACTATATTACCTACGAAATTAAAAGCCGTTGATCGATATGGTGACGAAGTTTCGTTAGGCCTGCATCCTTCGATGGGTGAAATTGCTGAACTATGTAACAAAGAACATTTGCATGCAATTGTAAACTGTGGTGTTTTAAAAATGCCAATGTCAAAAGAAGATATTAACCTAGCCCCTAATATGTTATTCTCGCATAGCTCTCAAACTGAAGAATGGAATAAAGGAAATGCTGTAGCCCATGAAACCTCAGGTTGGGCGAACCGATTATTCAAACATATATCAATAAATAATACTATCCTTCCTCCTCTTTTTAGCTTTAATGGGCAATCTTCACTATTAGCTGGCAGCCAAAAATACAATGCACTTTCACCGTCTAATTCTGCCACAATGGATTTTACACTAGATAGTTTAAGGCAAGAATTTGCCAATGGTTTAAATTCGAAGCCTAAAACTGAATTACATAAACATTTTCGAAATATGATGAGGGATAGCCTCTATGCGAGCAAGGAATCAAAGGATATATTCTCTTACTCGGATATTGATACCTTAAATAATCCATCAAATCCACTCAGTATTCAGTTAAATTCTGTAATGAAATTTATTAGAGCTAGAGAGTACTTAGGTCAAAATCGCCAAGTTTTTATGGTAAAAGTCGGAGGTTACGACACACACTCTAATCAACTTTCAGATCATTCAGCTCTACTAAAAAAACTGAGCCAATCTCTAGGCGCATTTTATAACTCTCTTGAAAGTTATGGTTTAAATAGTGAAGTTACAACAGTTACAATGTCAGAGTTTGGACGCAGGATCGTTCCAAATGCAACGGGTACAGATCATGGCTGGGGCAATAATCAATTGGTCATCAATGGAGGGCTAGCCAGATCAGGAACCACTGGCACATGGCCATCTTTAAAAGTTGGAGGGCAGGATGACTTTCAATCTGGACACATACTCCCAACTACGTCAGTCGATCAAATTGGAGCAACCTTAGCGCAATGGATGGGGGTGGCACCCGCTGATATCGATAAAGTCTTCCCTAATATTGGGAGTTTTTCTCCTCAACTGCTCGACTTTATTTAATAGAAAGCCCGGCTTAGGCCGGGCTTATTTGTATCTGTTCTCAAATTTAATGTATGTCAGCAGGTGTAGAGCAGATAAACTGACCACACAGATATAAAGCAGTTACAAATCATGTTTAATAAATTTCATCACGTCGCGATCATTTGTTCCGATTACCCTACTTCTAAGCATTTTTATGTTGAAGTATTAGGCTTAAAGGTTTTGCATGAGCATTATAGGCAAGAGCGGGATTCCTATAAACTGGACTTAGCCCTTGTAGACGGAAGCCAAATTGAACTGTTCAGCTTTCCAGATGCCCCACTACGCCCCAATTATCCTGAAGCTCAGGGTTTACGCCATCTCGCTTTTGCTGTAGAAGACATTAATGTAACCACTGCACACCTGAGCAAACATGGTGTTTCAGTTGAGGCAATTAGAACCGATGAGTTCACAGGAAAGCAATTTACCTTCTTTCAAGATCCTGACGGCTTACCTTTAGAAATATATGAGCAATAAAGCCTCTTCCGAGGCTTTCTGTTTTATCACTACACCTTATCAGCTAAACACCAGTTTTAATCGCTCGAAGCGACTAAATAACAACCAGTCCACCAGCAAAGCTAGGATAATAGAAACCCCAGCTAGAGGGAAAAGCACTGAAACAATCGCTATCGATATTACCCCTGTTTTCCATACACCTGCGGAAGAAAAGGTCGGCGGAACACCGAGTTTGCCCTGCCCACTAGGTCTTCGTACCCACCACATAAACAAGCCTGTAATTGCGAGAACAATGAACGATATACATATCAGTGTATTAGCCACCTTGTTATACACACTAACGTCTCCTTGATGCAAAGCGATTCCTGCAGCCATTGCTTTAGCGACCAAGTTATAATCATTCCATGTCACATCGGCCAATAACTGACCTGAATACTGATCGATATGAACGGTTCGATCATGAGTCGGATTGGTTATGTCGCCGCTCATCGTATTTGCAGAAACAGTAAACACACCTGTTTCAGAGCGGGGAAAATGAACCCGATAATACTGAAACCCTAAGAGTTCGGCTTGTTTAACAATGCTATCTAAATTGACTTGATTCACTATTTCTACAACGTCACTCCCATTCTTTCCCACTTGATGGTGCCCGTGAGAAGTTGGAACTGGCGTTTGTTCTAAGTTCCAAGGCATTTCTTCTTCGGAGCCATGATTTAGATCTTTATGACTTAGACTGGATAACGGTACATCTTCCCATTTTTGAGCAGGAAAACTACTCCAAGCTTGCACAAATTTGCCACCCCATATACCCGCCCAAGCAAGCCCAGAAAGAATGAAAAACAACAATACAAGAGACAGACCTCCTCCTAAATTGCTATGCAAGTCACGTATGAACGTACGACGCCCACTGCTAACTCTGAATCTGAGGAACCCAGCTCTGCGTGCATTATCAAGAGGAAGCCATAAATACATCCCTGTTACGAGTAGAATAATGCTCAAACTCGCAGCAACTTCTATCAAATAATCACCATAATCCCCCATAAGAAGCGTGCCATGAATTTCATTTGCCAGCTGATACCAACTATCACTTCGATCAATTTGGCCTAATACTTCTCCGCTATAAGGATTCACCGTAACTAATAGCATTTCTCCATCAGGAAAACGAATGGAGAAACGATTGGCCATATCACCACTTTGAGATGGCAAAAACTGCGTTATTTCTGCAGTTGGAAATGCGCGTTTAACATTAAGAAGCTGTTCTGAAGGTGCGGTTGTATTAGATTCTGGTATTACTTTTAAAATAGGCTCATACCTTGCTAATTCTATTTCATCATCAAATAGCATAACTAAGCCGGTTATACTTAACATCAGCATAAACGGGACAACAAATAAGCCCGTGTAAAAGTGCCAGCGCCATGTTAAAAAATAGAGAGATTTTTGGCGTGCTGAGTCCTTCGGTGGTGTCTGAGTTTGACGACCTAACATTTGATATTCCTTTTTATAGGTGTGTAGAGAATTGCACGTAAAGAATGATGAGCAATGATTTTGCTTCCAATGCACAAATCTCTAAATACACAAGATTCAATCATCTGATAACGACAGATGAAAGAGTTATGACTTTACTCATGCGCTCTAATGGCGCTTGATAAAATTAAGAAATCGTCAATTGTGGTGGTGCACGAGGAATA
This sequence comes from Vibrio sp. NTOU-M3, assembly GCF_040869035.1. Taxonomy (NCBI): domain Bacteria; kingdom Pseudomonadati; phylum Pseudomonadota; class Gammaproteobacteria; order Vibrionales; family Vibrionaceae; genus Vibrio; species Vibrio sp. NTOU-M3. The sequence continues at coordinate 1,284,071 of NZ_CP162101.1, read as the reverse complement.
TGCTGTTCAAATCGTATGTTTAGAGCCAAATAAACATACTGACGAGCATGAGCATAAACAGCATTGGTGCTTGTGTGAACGGTTGGAAGTTTGTCTTGATGAAAAGAAGAAAAGTGACCAAATGGACAGGCTTTAGCATGGGAAGAAGAGTTGACCTCTCCTTCTTCTATTTGAACCAATTCAAAACCATTGAGTGTACACAACGTTGCCCAAACACCGGTACTACTACCGTGTGCATTAATCACAGGCATCAATGTCACTAAAGCCCAACTTAAGGCACTTAGTAACAACATCGCTCTGTAATTTTGGACTCTGAAACTCATTTACAATCCCTATAAAATGAGCCGCAGACTATACTACACACCTACCTTTAGCGCAGCATTGTCGCTTCAAGTTGCCAACACAATCACAACCTTAAAAACACATTAACCAAACAATCGCTGCCAGATGCTTGGATTACGTTTGTCGTGGTATTCAACTCTTAGTACATCAATTTCTTGTAAGGATTCTTTAGCTTGTTCAAAGTTACCGTTATCTAACTGAGTTTCTACGCGTTCAATGGCTTTAGAAAGCTTATTAAAGCCTTCAAAGTAAATAGCCTGTTTTTCTGGTGGATATTCACCTTTCTTCGACAACGCGACTAAATCAGACAAATTGGTTAATGCTGAGTCCATTTCTTCAAGGCTTTGAGCTTCTGCTGCACTCTTAAATTCGACTTTCATCTGCTTCATGGTTGCTTTTAAGTCGAAATCAGAGGCCATACTTAATGGTGACATTAGTAATGCACCAAACAAAATTAACTTTCTCATCATCGTATACTTCTTTGTTATTTGTTTTATAGAAACTAAGCTGCCAGTTTAATCAAAATATGGGGGGATGTTGAACGTGATTTTGTATCAAGATGAGAAAGAAGCAATTGCGGTCGAGAAAATAAAAGCCTATACATCAGCGTACAGGCTTTCATTTGGAGAAGAACCCAAAGAGTTACAGCTCTGCGTATTCCACAATGGGTTTACGCCCACGTAGCTCTAAGAAGTTGAGAAACTGCCTAGGGGTGTGAGTAATCACGTTACTTGCGCTAATCCCGACCTCTTCCATCAATTCAGCGACCAAAGACAAGTTACCAACATCATGGCAAAAATGCGCATCGCTCCCTGTCGTAAAAAAGACACCTATCTCTTTTCCTGCATGGGCAATTTCATGGCAGCGGTCGACACTCCCAACACGGCTGTTACCTTTCAACGTCGTGTTGTTAATTTCAATGGCAACGTTATGCTCCCTGGCGCATTCCAGTACCGTTCGAAAATCAAAATCAAAATTGGGGTTACCTAAATGTCCCAAGGCATCGACTCGCCCAGACTTAATCACGTTGATCAGCGCTTCAGTGTGTTCATCTTTGTCTGCAGGGCGAAAAACCGGTTCATGAAAACTCGCAATAACCCAATCAAGGTTTTTATCCACCGTATGATGAATATCAATCTCCCCTTCTCGGTTAAGAATATTAGATTCGACACCACGAATAACCGCGATCCCCTCTAAAAATCGTGGCAGAACACGCTGATTTGAGAAAAACCAGTAATGAGGAGCTCCTGGCATAGACTCTGAATGGTCTGTCGTACAGAACATAGCCAAACCATTATCTTTGGCCGATTTAGCGTTTTCAATTAATGTGCTATAAGCGTGGCCACTCGCATAAGTGTGTGTATGGGTATCAACAGCAAGTTTCATGATCTTATCTATATCGGTAAGTTTTGGTTATTTTATACTAAAGTGGCTTCAAGATGCTTGTTCAGAGATGAGTTTAATTAAAGGTAGTGCTTTTTCCCAACCACAATTAAACATACTCACGAAATCAGGATGAGTATGGACCGTAACCTTCAATAACACGCTCTCTTGTAAAGAAACGATCTCATACTCTTCCCTTGAACCAATCCATTTCTTTGCAACATCACTATCAATATCTTTTACGTTATCCGGCGTAAATATTGCGACATGATGATATTCAATCACTTTATGGGGTTCCAACCGATCGATAACCGCTCGAGACCCACCAACATTTGGATCATAAAAGGCGAGGTTTTCCCCTTCAACCCAACGCCCATCCATTCTTGAATCAGGAGAGAATACTTTCGCCCACTGAGAATAGCTTTCTTGTTCCGTTATTACTTGCCATAGTTTTTCAGCCGATGTAGCAATCTCGATCTGATAGTTCAACGTCATCATACCGTTACCCAATTTATCCCCAATTTTTATGATTCATTTAAGTTATAGGCACATTTCATGACAAATGGTGTGTATTTAGGGTGCTCATCTCCACAAGCTCATCGAATTGAGAGCCGTTAGACGGTTTTGTGAAAATATCAACTAACTCATTTATAGAAATTTATTGCGACTTTTTTGGCAACACTGATGCTTTAGTCAATACTTTTATGGAGATAAACGTTATCGGACAGGCCATGAAGAAGCGTCGCTACCCTTTAAGCATTCACATCACAAGCTTGTTTTTAGCACTGACCACTTTGGTTGGGCTGACATTAATTGTAATTAGCTACCATCATTCCCAACAACTTCTCTCTGGAAGCGCCGAAGAGGTGAGCGGAGAAAACTCACGCAAACTAGAATCTGAATTTAAATTGAATGCCGCACCGATACTAACAACACTTGATTTCATGGCAACAAGTGAAGTCATTGAAGACAATAAACCACCCTACAAAAATAAACGCTTTCTTTCTGCCATTGAACTTATTTTTCTACGTAATCGTCACTTGGTCGCTCTATTTTATGGCAACGAAAACGGCGTATTCACACTACTACGCCCATTACGTTCAACCAGTGACAGAGCTCAGTTTAACGCTCCGGAGAAAGCAATGCTGATGATCCGACACTCAAATGTGTCAGGGTTAATTGAACAACACTTTTTAGACGGAAATAACAATCGTATTGGCTATACCAAAGAGCACAATAATGAATACGATCCTCGCGTCCGGCCATGGTTTACCAACGCTGATCTTGATGGAGAAATTCGCTTAACCGAGCCTTATTTGTTTTATTCAATGAACGTAAACGGCGTAACACTTTCTCGACGCTCTCCAGATGGCAGTAAAGTGGTCGGAGCCGACTTTACCTTAGAGTCATTATCTGACCAAATCAGTAAAATTGGTTATTCAAACAATTCCAAACTTGTGTTGTTTGATAATCAGTTTCGAGTCTTAGCCCACCATCAAGCAAATATTGATTTAAGTAGCGACCACGCCACAACTATCAATCAGCTTCTCGGGGGCGTATTTCGCAACATTTTGAATCGAGTCAGCAGTCAATCACTCTTCGAAACCGCCGTTGATGACAACAAAAACCTTTGGTCGGTAACATTAACGCCTGTCACTCTAAATCAACATGTTAGGCTGCTATTAGCTGAAGCAACACCGCAAGATGACCTCATATCAAACTTGCTTTCAATGCGCGATCGGCAGATCACGGTTGCATTGAGCATGATGCTCGCAAGCTTCTTAGTGGTTTGGTTAGTGGCAGTTCGATTGTCTAACCCCTTGCAGAAACTGGTAGCATTGACCGATGACATCGCACGATTTGATTTCAAAAAAACACGTTATCCGAAGAGTATGATCAAAGAAGTTGCGAATCTGACTCAATCCATCGAGCTGATGGAGCACACATTACATGATCTTTTGCGACTACTCCGAGAGACGGCCTCAAATCAGGATTTCACAATACTCGCCAAAACCATCACCCATCAAAGTTACATGGTCACGCGGGCAGAAACCATCATGCTGTTCGCCTATTCAGAAAGTGAACAGCAATTCACAATAGCAGCCAATCACGCCATTATTCCGTTCAAAATAGACATCAATACGTTTTTAAATGAAACCGCATGGTTGATAACAGATTTAAGAAAAGGAGAGATAGTCCACCTCAACCGAGAAGATAATGCACTCAATAACTACAAAGATTGCTTCTATAATTCAGACGTTTACTTTTTCCCACTGCTAAACAAGAAAACGCAATTAGTTGGTATCTTACTGCTAGGTTATGAACGCGCGATCACTCCAGAACAAAGTGACAAACATGCATTTCTGAAAGAGCTGTTAAGTTTTGCCGAAATTGCGAAAGAAAACATCGATCAAATGCTGCAACAAAAAGCCATGCACAATGCTTTTATCGAGTTGATTGCATCTGCCATTGATACCAAATCACCTTATACCGGAAGCCATTGCCAAAGAATCCCTGTTTTGACCAGACTGCTCACTCAAGTTGCGGCAGACGATACCCACTACTTCCCACAGTTTGGAATGACGCCCCAGCAATGGGAAGAGCTCCACCTTGCCGCATGGTTGCATGACTGCGGAAAAGTCACCACGCCAGAATATGTCATCGATAAAGCCACTAAACTTGAAACCATTTATGACCGCATTCATGAAGTACGAATGCGTTTTGAATTGCTAAAACAGCAAGCAGAAGTCGAATACTGGAAAGCTCTTAGCAAAGGAGGAGTTGAAACTGAGCTAAAACAAGCATTAACAAAAACTCATCAAGAACTCGATGATGAATTCGTCTTTGTTGCCGAATGTAATGTAGGGAGCGAGTTTATGGATGAGGAGAGCATTAAAAGACTCAACCAAATTGCTAACCGTCAATGGAAAAGAACGCTAGATGATCAAATTGGCACATCATGGATAGAACAACAACGTGCCGGTGAGCCACAAACGTTACCTGTATGGGAAAGCTTATTATCCGACAAACAAGTGCATCACGTGAAATGGGAGCAAGGTGAAAACCCTATTGAAATGTGGCAGGAAGAGTTTGTTTTGGCTCCGGGTGAACTGAAGTATAACCGAGGCGAACTATACAACTTATCGATACGTCGCGGGACATTAAATGATGAAGAGCGTTTTATCATCAACGATCACATCATTCAGACTATCGTTATGCTTAAGCGTCTTCCCTATCCGGAACATTTGAAAAATATTCCCGAAATAGCTGGTGGCCATCATGAGAGAATGGATGGCAAAGGCTACCCAAGAGGTCTCAATGAAGAGCAACTTTCTATACCAGCAAGGGTCATGGCTATTGCGGATGTTTTTGAAGCCCTGACGTCTTCTGATCGTCCATATAAAAAAGCAAAAAATCTCAGTGAATCCATCAATATCATGACGGAGATGGCAACCACCGGACACATCGACCCTAAACTCTATCTTCTGTTCCTTCAAAATGAGCTCGACCAAGTGTATGCCAATCAGTTTTTAGCCCCTGAACAGATAGATGCTATCGACAGAGAACATCACGTTAAACAAGTAAAACAATATCTGCGTAGCTTGTTCTAGCAACCTAACTATTATTCACTAATAAAGCGCTTCTTAAACGTAAAAGCAGGCCAACATGGCCTGCTTTTTACAGTAGATGAATTTAGAATTCGTAATTAATTTTTAGCTCAAACGAGCGCTCTGCACCATACCAACAGTTGCTTTGGTCATAACAAGTGTAATATTCCTCGTTAAACAAGTTGTTCGCTACAATACTTGCCTGCGCACCAGCTAGAGCTTCACTCACATTGCTTAGGTCATACCCTAAAGAGAGATCTGCCACTGTATAGGCTGGCACCTTGCCTTGCGTATTTGTTGCATCCATTTGCATCGAACCAACGTATCGAACGCCACCCCCAACTCTTGTTCCGGCGAACACACCAGAATCTAGGTAATAGTTTGTCCAGAGCATTGCTGCATGTTCTGGCACATAAGTTGGCGTCGTACCTTGCAAACCATTGTTACTGTCTTTCGTGATTTCCATATCGGTAAAGGTATAACTACCGGAAACATCCCAAGCCGTTGTAAGCATTGCTTTTGCTGCCAACGCGACCAACAACTTCGCTCAGCAATATCATGAATACCTAGAGGCAAATGAAGGTTTCGCTCAATATACAGCAGGACACTGCCGATACGCTCGATAGACGTCTCTTTAGCCAAACAATACCAACCTCTTCATTAATAGAAATGCGTCATGTTCTCATATGTTCTAAAGCAAAGAAATATCAGTCTGCATGCATGGTAAGCGCTTAAGTTTTACTTACTTCTTTTTTAATCATTTCCCAAACACGGCAAAGAAAGGCATTACTACTCATAATTCACTAAAAAGAAGTCGTATATTCTTTTCCTTTCTTATCAATGAGATAAATAAAAATCATGTCAATATTTAAACGATTGCTTTCACAGGAGTTGATGTATATCAATTTGTTGTGGAAAATACCCTTCCGTGTCGGACTGATTATTAACACAAAAACACAAGTAAGGTTTTACCTATCAATGATATAGGTAAGACCGATTATCTATTTTGAAGTGTCATTGATAGGGTTTGCTCATCCTTATGCCGTATCCGGGCACGTTAGAAGTACCTCGTTTTTAAGGGAAAAGATGATGGTAATACCAGAAAACAGCAGCATCGTTATTTTTGGTGCTTCAGGCGATCTAACTTATCGTAAGTTAATTCCTGCACTCTACCACCTCTATGCAAGTCAGCAATTGCCAAAGAATTTCGCAATTCTTGGAGTAAGCCGCACTGAATATAGCGACGCTTCGTACAGAGAAAAATTAAAAAAATCGCTTCAGGAAATGGAAGATACGCAGCCTGAAACGTTAAACGCATTCATTAACCATCTGCACTACCAATCGATTAATACCTCAGATAGCGCCGATTACAGCAAACTGACAGCACGTTTGGATGAGTTAGCCGATACGTATCAATTTGAACAGCGTAATACGCTTTTCTATCTTGCAACGCCACCAAGCCTATACAGCGTGATACCCGCAAGCCTTGCAGCTCATGGCCTGAACAATGAGGAAGATGGCTGGAAACGCCTCATCATTGAAAAACCATTTGGTTATGATTTGGAATCTGCTCAGAAGCTAGATAAAGAGATCCACGAGCATTTCCAAGAGCATCAAATCTACCGTATTGACCATTATCTTGGTAAAGAAACGGTTCAAAACCTGTTAGTTTTCCGCTTTTCGAACGCGATGTTCGAACCTCTGTGGAACCGTAACTTTATTGATTACGTAGAAATCACAGGTGCTGAGTTTTTAGGTGTTGAAGAACGCGGCGGTTATTACGACGGTTCAGGCGCAGTACGCGATATGTTCCAAAACCACTTATTGCAAGTACTTGCGATGGTCGGTATGGAACCACCAGCACAAATTAACGCAGACTCTATGCGAGATGAAGTGGTCAAAGTACTGCAATGTCTGAAACCACTTGAGGAAGAAGACTTACGTAACGACTTAGTTTTGGGGCAATACACTGCTTCTGACGTACGTGGTCAACATCTACTCGGTTACCGTGAAGAAAACGGTGTTGCTGATGACTCTCGAACCGAAACGTATATCGGCTTGAAAGCACATATCAACAACTGGCGCTGGAACGGCGTGCCTTTTTACGTGCGCACCGGTAAACGTTTACCGACACGCGTGACAGAGGTAGTGATTCATTTCAAACAGACACCGCACCCTGTATTTGGTCAAAACGCACCAGAGAATAAGCTAATCATCCGTATTCAACCTGACGAAGGCATTCAAATGAGCTTTGGCTTGAAAGAGCCTGGTGCGGGTTTCAAAGCGAAAGAAGTGAAGATGAACTTCCATTACGCGGATCTGCAAGAAACTCAAATGCTAACAGCATACGAGCGTCTTCTGCTTGATGCTCTCAATGGTGATGCTACCCTATTCGCACGTAGTGATGCGGTTGAAGCATGTTGGAAATACGTTCAGCCTATTCTGGATTTCAAACAAGATCCGCAAGCGCTATTTGGTTATGCTTGCGGCACATGGGGACCAAAAGAAGCCGACGACCTGCTTCAACGTGATGGTCGCGCTTGGCGTTTCCCGTGTAAAAACCTAACAGACACGGATTACTGTGAATTATGATCAATCATAAGATCTTCCAAACAGCCGATCAGGTTGTTGAAAGCCTAGCGAATGATATGAAGGCGTTTAGTGAACTTAATCGCCCTATTCATATCTCACTTTCTGGTGGCAGCACGCCTAAAATGCTGTTTAAGCTACTGGCAACAGAAGCGTACGCGACATCTATTCAATGGAACAACCTGCATTTTTGGTGGGGTGATGAACGTTGCGTAGCTCCAGATGATGCCGAAAGTAACTATGGCGAAGCGAACGCGCTACTTTTCAGTCACGTGAATATCCCTACAGAAAATATCCACCGCATCCGCGGTGAAGACGAGCCACCAGTAGAAGCTGAGCGTTTTGCAAAGGAAATGACCAACGTTATCCCTACTGAAAATGGCACGCCAGTATTCGATTGGATTTTACTGGGCGTTGGTGCTGATGGTCACACCGCATCACTATTCCCAGGCCAAACTAACTATCAAGATGAGAACCTATCAGTATTAGCGACTCACCCTGAATCTGGCCAAATTCGCGTATCTAAAACAGCAAAAGTTTTAGAAGCCGCAAAACGGATCAGCTACCTTGTACTGGGTGCAGGTAAAATTGAGATCGTAAACGAAATTCATACTACTCCTGCAAGTGAACTGCCTTACCCTGCAGCCAAAATCCAGTCAAAATCTGGTGAAACGGAGTGGTACTTAGATTCTGACGCAGCAGCAAAAATCGCGTAATGCGAGCGTCCATTAAGCAAGATTGGAGAGAAACAATGAAAGGTGATATCGGTGTAATTGGCCTAGCAGTTATGGGTCAAAACCTTATCCTAAACATGAACGATCACGGTTTTAAAGTGGTTGCTCACAACCGTACTGCTGCGAAAGTAGACGAATTCCTAGAAGGCCCAGCAAAGGGTACTAACATCATCGGCGCTTACTCACTAGAAGAGCTAGTAGAGAAACTAGAAGCACCACGTAAAGTGATGCTTATGGTTCGTGCTGGTGAAGTTGTTGATAAATTCATCGAAGCTCTAGTACCTCTACTAGACAAAGGTGACATCATCATCGATGGTGGTAACACTAACTACCCAGACACTAACCGCCGCGTTGCTGCACTGCGTGAAAAAGGCATCCACTTCATCGGTACTGGTGTATCTGGTGGTGAAGAAGGTGCTCGTTTCGGTCCTTCTATCATGCCTGGTGGCTCTGCTGAAGCTTGGGAAGCGGTTAAGCCTATCTTCCAAGGCATCTCTGCTAAAACTGACGCTGGTGAACCTTGTTGTGACTGGGTTGGTAACGACGGTGCAGGTCACTTCGTTAAGATGGTTCACAACGGCATCGAATACGGCGACATGCAGCTGATCACTGAAGCTTACCAGTTCATGAAAGATGGTCTTGGTATGTCTGCAGACGAGATGCAAGCAGTATTCGCTGACTGGAACAAGACTGAGCTAGACAGCTACCTTGTTGAAATCACGGCTGACATCCTTGGCTACAAAGATGAAGACGGTGAGCCTCTAGTTGAGAAGATCCTAGACACAGCAGGCCAAAAAGGTACTGGTAAGTGGACAGGTATCAACGCACTAGACCTAGGTATTCCACTAACGCTTATCTCTGAGTCTGTATTCTCTCGTTGTCTATCTGCACTGAAAGACCAACGTGTTGAAGCTGAGTCTCTATTCGGCAAGACAATCACTCCAGTTGAAGGCGACAAGCAAGAGTGGGTTGATGCACTTCGTCAAGCACTTCTAGCGTCTAAGATCATCTCTTACGCTCAAGGCTTTATGCTAATGCGCGAAGCATCAAACGAGAACGGCTGGGACCTAAACTACGGTAACGTCGCGCTAATGTGGCGTGGTGGCTGTATCATCCGCTCTGCATTCCTAGGCAACATCCGTGATGCGTACGAAGCAAACCCAGACATCGCATTCCTAGGTTCAGATGACTACTTCAAAGGCATCCTACAAAACAGCCTAGTAGCGTGGCGTAAAGTGGCAGCGAAATCGCTAGAGTCAGGCATCCCAATGCCTTGTACTATCTCGGCACTGTCGTTCCTAGACGGTTACACGACAGCGCGTCTACCAGCGAACCTGCTGCAAGCTCAACGTGACTACTTCGGTGCTCACACATACGAGCGTACTGATCGTCCACGTGGTGAATTCTTCCACACAAACTGGACTGGTACAGGCGGCGATACAGCTTCAACGACATACGACGTTTAACTAGACCCCCACTCTAATAAACCGGCTTTTACTAGCCGGTTTTTTATATCTGTAACATGCACGACCACAATACGATTTTGTGCATGTCAGCACTTTTTAGTTCAATTGATTAAAATTGTGCCTCCCATCGTCGAACAACGCTGCTTACCTCTCATTTTCCTTACTTTTTTTATTGATTTTGTCCGTACGGCTTCTAAATTTAAAGCAGTAGAAGTTGGTTCAAGCCATACAAACGGAATTGGTTGGTATATGAAAAACGAACACTTTGTTGTCATCGATGATTCGCAAGCAATTCTAGTCATGATGAAAAGTATGCTTGCCGAGCTTGGCTACAACAACGTAGTTACCTCGACACACCCTTTAAAAGCACTCGATAACATTCAGCGTCATCCTAATAAATATCGTGCAGTATTTACCGATCTTAATATGCCGGAAATAGACGGAATGGAAGTAATTCGTCGATTAGGACAAATGGGATATAAAGGGGGCGTCTGCATCGTTTCTGAACTTGAAGACCGCATTATGGAGCTAGCATCAGAAATCGCAAGACAGCACAAAGTATGTTTGATTGGCAATATCGCCAAGCCAATCAGTCCTAGCCACATCCAACGAGCCATTAAAAAACTTATTCAAATAGAAGAACGGACATTTTCCAACTATGACAAAATGTCTAAGGAAGAACTTGCTGGCTGCATCGAAGCCGGTTATGTGACCCCATATTATCAACCGAAAATCGACATCATTTCTAAGCATGTCCCAAGCGTAGAGGTCCTTGCGCGGATATGTAAGCCGGGTGAAGCCAATGCCATTTTGCCCGGCAGCTTTATTAATACCGCGACCGAGCACCACATGTTAGATATGATCACCGATCAAATTGTCGATAAAGCTCTCACCGATCTGCCCGTATTGCAAAAAGAGCTAGGCACGCATCTTAATTTGGGCATCAATCTGTCGCCAACCCAGCTCGTTAACCCTAATTTTCCAAGTAAGCTGTTAGAGACCATCTCCCAGAGACAAATCGACCCCGCTAAAATCATCCTTGAAATTACCGAAGAGTATGCGTTGAAAAGCACCACACAACTCGAATGTTTAAACCGTTTTCGTATTAAAGGTTTCGGGCTCTCTCTCGATGACTTTGGTACCGGGTTTACCAACCTACATCAGCTACGAACTTTACCTTTTACTGAGGTGAAAATTGACCGCAACTTGGTCTCTAACATTCATGATGACCGCTTTAATCAAGTTGTCGTTCAGTCTTTGCATGACATTTGTGAAAACCTTCCAGTAAAACTGATTGCCGAAGGCATTGAGGAATTTGAAGACCTTGATTATCTCGAAAGCCACTATCAGGAAATCATCGCGCAGGGTTTTCTCATTTGCAAACCCCGTCCGTTGGAAAGTTTACTGCATTGGTACCACAGTTGGAGTAAAGGTATCGAAGCCAAACAAGCTTAGAGCCAACGACCATTAAGGTTACAACACCCACCCCACGACTCTCCAGCACATGTTGAGCCACGTGAATTGAATGGTTTGGGTAAGTTGACCAGTGCACACATTTTATCAATGTCGAGTAATACAACCACGTTGCCTTTACCGCTGATCACTTCTTCTTGCTTTAGCTTCTTAAACAGTCGAGATAAGGTCTCCGGTGCGATATTCAACTGTCCGGCCAACACACTATGAGCAACCGGTAAATTCAACCAGTCAGCACCTTGATGTTGATGTAACTCCAACAGATAGGAAACTAACCTTTGATTCGCTCCTTTTAATGTCAATTGATCCACACGGTTCACTGCCTGACTGAGCTTAGCCGCCATCGCACCTAACAATAAGAATGCAAAATCTGAATTATTGGCACAGAAAGAAAGCAGCACTTCTCGAGAAAAAGAGAGCACCACGCTGTCGACTTTTGCTTTAGCACTTAGCGGATACACACTTGGCTTCATAAACATTGCAGCTTCCGCAATGTTGTCTCCCTCTTTCAAAAGTTGGAACACTTTTTCTTCACCTTCAGGCGAGTATCGGTACAGACTCACTTCTCCCGACTTCACAATATAGAAACGCTTAGCAGTCATACCCTCTTCAAACAAGTGCTTGCCTTGATTGACATGTACAACTTGCATGCCTTTACACAAAGCCACTTTTGCTTCTAGTGGAATACCAGAAAAAATAAAAGAACCGCGTATGAGTTTATCTGTGTTGTCGTCCATTGAATTTTACCAAGTTGACAAATGTCATTTGAGAAATGAATTGAAACAGTAATCTAATTGATAATTATTATCACATATATCAATACTAGAAATAAATATCTCAGGACGGTTGTTATGCATTACGGCGTATTAGTGGGTTTACACCTTTTATGTGCGGCTATTTTTATCGGCATTGTCGCTTTTGAAGTTTTGATTTTAGAAGGCATTCGACCCCATTTACCCGCAAAAACCATGTCACTCGTCGAGCAAGGCATCCACTTGCGTGGTCGTAAAATTATGCCATTTGTTGTGGCCACACTATTCATTACAGGCGCTATGATGGGCTATCAACACCTCAGTCCACTTCCTTCGCTATTCGCTACACCTTTTTCAACACTGTTAACGATAAAAATCTTACTTGCGATCAGCGTACTCACACATTTCCTTATCGCTATGAAATATTCTATCTGCGGTAACATGACATCAAAGCGCTTTAAATACACACACTTAAGCGTGTTCATCCATATGCTTGGCATCATCTTTCTCGCCAAGGGCATGTATTACATCCACTGGTAAGCAAATTGACATTTGTCATTTGAGCAATGTATTTCGTGACACAAAATAAACGAGAACAATAATCATTTGCATAAATAGATGGAGAAATATCATGCATAAGTTAACAGCCCTTTCACTTGCACTTTTGTCTACGTCAGCATTTGCGGCAGGCACCTCTGGAATTAGCGGTTCTTACAACGGTGACTATCAGTTAGAAGTACGTACAACTTCAGATCGCTTGATGGCCAAAAGTACTCAACGTAACGATTGGAAGTGGGATTTTGACAATAAAACCGTAACGATAAATGCAGGTTTTATCAAAAGCTCATTCGCTCCATTCCCCGTAGGTTATAAAGCTCACGATCCAATCTCGCTCACTGATAATGGCGACGGTACCTACACAATCGATTATGTCTTCCAAGCATATAACCCTCTTTATGGTTTCCCAAAATCACGTACTAAAACCGTATTTGAGATCACTGACACTGGCTTTGGACTTGAGTTCAAAACGCTCGATTCTGACAACGATGGTGTGATCGGCGAAGCCATTTACGGGATTTTCCCTTGGGATATCGAGCTTAACTGGACCGGCTCAGCTCAATAGTTTTTAGTCTACTTAAGGTGGCCTGAGTGCCACCTTTCTCTCACAAAGGACTCAACAATGAAACCGCATCGACTAGCGTGCCTTATGGCCGCGGCCTTTTCTCTTTCAACTCCAGCCATAGCACAAAACCTCAGTGGTGTTTATGTCGGAGGCTACTCAGTAACCATGAATGCACATCGTGACAACGGTGTGAACGGCATGCCTTGGCCAGAAAATGCATTAGACGGCGAATACAATGGCGAGAAATATAAAGTATTAGGTACAACAACCCATGACGGTTTCTGGATTTGGGACTTTGATAGCCAAACGGTTACCATTGGAGGAAGCACGCTCTTTGCCCTAAACATGATTTATGTACCATTTCAGGCTTTTAATGCTAACGAACTGGAAAACAAGCGGGCAGACAGTAACGTTCAAATCAATCACCTAGATGAAATCACGATTCCTTTTGAGTACGAATCAGCGACTGGCTTATACAAGCTGGCCTATGCTCAGAAGAAATATATCGTTCCACCATTTCCTGTTCCGGGTGTCGATGATTATCCAATCGGTCTTACAACGACTCATTTAGACATCTCACAAAATGATGATGGCTCTCTGAATATAACGACAGCAGATGTTGAGGATGGAATCCCTGCTGACAATGTACCAGGCACGCGTATCGAAAACGTCTTTCCAGCAACGGTACAAATTGAGTATCGCTCTCCTAATCTAGTCAAAGACCCTATGACAGATACAAACAGCGATGGAATCACAGATACGGTAGCCAACTTGCTAGGTTTAGACCCAATATCCGGTGACACCGATGGTGACAACCTTGACGATATTATAGAAACACCAATTTACATCAGAGGCAAAGATTCAGATAACGACGGTTTAAGCGACGCATTAGAAGCTGGCTCTGCTGCAAACAACAATGCAATTGCTTCCGGCTTAAAACTTCAAACACAAAATCGAATCACCATTGCCACGCCAGATGCTCAACGCATTTACAACGTATCTTCGCACCCGTTAGACCTGAGCATTGAGCCTACGCATACCTTAGTCGGAGAATTACCACCACAACAAAATGAACATGGTGACCCTTTGGATTATCAGTATGGCCATATTGAGTTCAATATTGACAACCCGGCGGCAGATGACACCATTAATATTGAAATATTGATGACTGACAAACCTGAAGGACTAGAAATCTATCGAGTAACCAAAGGGTTTAGTTTAGAAGCAGGAGCATTTGTTCAGTCGTTTACCAAACAACAATGGGTCGAAAACAACGACAAAATTGACCTAACACTCTCCAATCCGGATAAGTTACCGACTGTCGTCGCAAACTATATTTTTGCAGCGCCAGAACAACGCTCAACACCACCAGAGGTAACGCCACCCACGTCACCTGAACCTACCCCATCAGTACAAAGCGCTGAAAGCTCCGGCGGTAGTACCGGCTGGTTATCGTTACTCGCTTTAGCGGGCCTTGGATTAAGAAAGCGTAAAGGTCATCAGGAGTGAGTATGACACCGCGTGGAAATACGTTACTTATGGGGCTGCTATGGCTAAGCCCCTTCTCTGCTGCTCAAAGTGAAGTGATCGTTATCGAAGCGTCTCAGGATGAGGCTGAAATCCTCCTGATTCGTGAACAACTTGATAACGTCGCAGGGGGAACAAACTTAATTGAAACCAAACAGCTTGCAGGTAGCCAATCATCTCTGGCAAAAGTACTTAACCAACAAACTGGAATTGTGGTGCAAGAGTTTTTTGGCGGCAACGATCAACCGAGAATCAATATTCGTGGTTCTGGCTTGCAAGATAACCCAGTAAACCGAGGAATTCAGTTGCTCAGTGACGGGCTGGCACTCAATCAAGCTGATGGCTCGTTTGTGATTGGCCTCACTGATCCTGAGCAGGCTAAATGGCTCTCCGTTTATCGAGGCGCAAATGCAATGCGCTATGGCGCGACAACCCTTGGCGGCGCGATTAACTTCCATGCTAAAAATGGTTTGAACAGCCGTAATCTCGCTCAGCTCGAACTGGGCTCATATGAGATGTACAAAGGTAACCTAACGTTAGCGAACCAAAAACAGAATTGGGACTTCTTATTAAGTACGACCTATAGTGAGCGTGAAGGTTATCGTAATCACAGTGCGGCTCAACGTGGCAGTCTTACGCTCAACATTGGTTATCAACAAAAAGGTTGGCAAAACCGCACTTACCTCACTGTGGCTGAAAATGACTTTGAGATCCCGTTTCTGCTCACCAAGCAACGTGCGATTGAATCCCCCGATCAAGTCATGGGTGAAGGTAGTGAACCAATGGACACCCTATTAAATATTCCGGTGAGAAAGCCATTCAGAAATACACGTCAGCTACGTGTGGCCAATCAAACGCATTGGCAGACAGATACAACTGAAAGCCGTTTTGGGATTTACTACGAGGCGCTTGATGATCAATTTAGAAACCCACTGACGCAAGCGGATACAAGAAATAGAAATCTAGGTTTAGATGCCAGCACAACATTGAATCTTGTTTCAGATGACTACTTAACGCGTGAATTGCTTTTATTCTTACAAGCCAATAGTGGAAGTATGCCGCGTGAATTTGCCTCAGTGCATCCGGTAACCGGCGAACTCATGACTACTTTTGCAAACTTGGAGTTAGAGGCTCACAACATCACCTTAGGCAGTCAGCTTAGATATGAATGGATAGATGGTTTCTCGACCATCGCGGCCTTGCAATGGGTTTTAAATCAAAGAGAGATTACTGATACCTATTCCGCAGGCTTGCTCGACAGCTCGTTTGAATACCAGTTACTCAATCCTAAACTTGGTCTTATTTATCAATGGGAACAAGGTAAACGGGTATACGCTAACATCAGTGGCAGCTCTGAGGCACCGAACTTTTGGCAACTGGCAACCGTATCGGCAAATCCTACCGACCCACTTAATAACCACGTTTATATCAACGAACTGAGCGCCCAAACCGCATTGACCAGCGAACTCGGCATCAATTGGCAGTTTAATGCGTTTTCGCTCAATGCATCTTGGTATTATTCCGTTGTACAAGATGAACTGATATCCGTCGTCGATGATTTTGCAGTCAACGGAAAAACCATTAACTACCAAGGAAAAACCATTCACCACGGTTTGGAAACCATGCTGACTTACTCTATTGATGGTCTCCTTACTGCCCAGGATGCATTGAATGCCAAGTTACTTTATAACTGGAGCCATTTTTATTTTGAGGACGGGGTATATCAGGGTAATAACATTGCAGGGGTCCCTGTTCACCTGATTCAAGGGGAATTGGACTACAAACTCGCAGTGGGCTGGCGCATTACGCCAAACTTTACTTGGCAGCCTCAAGAAACCTATACCGATCACGTCAATAACACAGCAAACACCCAAGATCCTTATTTCCTTCTTGGTTTAAAAGTGGGGTATGAAACGACAGAGTCTCTGCGTGTCTTTTTGGAAATCAACAACCTGACGAATACCAATTATCAAACGGCTTACGCTATTCGTGGCCAAGGTGCGCCTGATCTTCCTACCTTTATCCCCGGACCGGGAACGAACGCAATTTTAGGAGCAACCTACTCATGGTAAAACCCGCCTTCCCCGTAGCCTGCTTGTTAGCAATAACCGCATCAGGAATCTCCAATGCCATGATTCCGGATAGCGGGGTTTACCAAGGACAGTATCACATCACTATGCGCGCAGCACCACTTGGCAATGTGCTTGGTTTTGGAGTAAGTAAACCTGAGTGGCGCTGGGATTTTGATAACGATACGGCAACGGTATCAGGAACAACCTTGTCCGTCGGCTTTAACTACGCATTGCATGATCTTAATAATGCCAACCCAGATGAAGATGTACTTCGTTTTACTCGCAATAGCGATGACACCATAACTTTGCATTATGCACTACAGATTTATCATCCGGGGCTTGGTAACCCAATGGCGAACACCACTACCCGCTTCTCTGTAGAAACTGATGGTGCTACGCTCAAGATCCAAACTCTTGATTGGGAAACTGATGGTCCCGACGGTATTGTAGGAACCCAAATCCCGAATGTCTTTCCTTTAACAATTGAACCGGATCTCTCCGGCAGTGCGGTACAAGTTGGGGTTGATAGTAACTTGGATGGTATTGATGACCATCAAGCACTAGCGCTTGGTTTAAACCCTGATTCCTTCGACAGCGACAATGATGGTATAACGGATTGGGACGAAATAGGCGGCGATTTGTCTACCCCACTCGATTCCGATAACGATTCCATCATTGATGCTCTAGAATATGGGGATACAGCTTACAGTGCCCACCATGTCTACGGGTTAAACACCCAGAATCAGCAAACATTGAATATCGAAACCTCATCAGAGCTTGAAGTACGTTACGCAGCCGTTGGCTCAATGCAACGACCTGTTTCTGCTCCTGATAGTAGCGACGACTTTGCCGAGCTAGATTCCACACTCGGCCAACCCGGACTTGCGTATTCTTGGGGAAATCTTTCTCTTGAGTTTGATAAAACATCAGCGCTCACTTCCAAGCAAACCGTATCACTAAACTTCTCTCATTCTCTCCCTGAGAAGCTTGTGGTGTACGCATTCAACGAAGATTCAACGAACAACTACCAGCTCGTCAATGCACAAGACATACAAAGACCGAACCCAAAAACGGTTGTTGTTTCCTTGTCTGAACATTCACCATGGCTGGCAACTAATAGTAGCGGCGAGCGTTATCAAATCACATTGGCGCTCGCTGAAAATACGTTAGGCGATAAGCAAGTAAAAGAGAGCAAAGTGTCCTCAGCTGGTAGTTTCGGAATCATCCATATGCTACTGCTTAGCTTTACGTTAGTTATTGGATTGAGAAGAAAATAGTCTTAGCCATACGTAAAAAGAGCACCAAGTTGGTGCTCTTTTTTGACGGGAATAAATACTGGCTTGAGACTAAAGAATCCCCATCGCTTTCAGTTTACGATAAATCGTATTGCGGCTTACCCCTAACACCCGAGAAGTTTTACTGATATTCCCTTTTTGCGCTTGGTACGTACGCACTAAGGCATCATCAACAGCGCTCTTTAAATTGGGCATATCTTGGTTAGCAACTTTTTTGTTTTTTACCAATTCATCCATCAAATGGGCAGGAATGTGCGCCAAACTCAATATTTTTTCTTCGCTGGCAATCAATGTGGCCACTTTTAGTAAGTTATCAAGCTCGCGAAAATTCCCGGGCCAATGGTATTGATCTAAGCTGCGTAATAAGTGAGGACATAGTGACTGGTCAGAAGAATGATATTTCTGATGAATGCGTTTTATCATCTCACGACGATCATCACGTTCTCGCAATGGAGGCAACTGCACCAATAACCCATTGAGACGGTAGTACAGATCTTGGCGAAACTCTCCTTTCTCAACAAGCAAACGTAAGTTCTGGTGCGTTGCGGCGATAATTTGAAGGTCAACATCAAAGCTCGATGTTGCACCAACAGGAACTACCTGTTTATCTTGCAACACATGTAATAAGCGAACCTGCGCTTCTAAAGGCATTTCTCCAATTTCATCAAGAAATAAAATGCCTCCATGTGCCTGCCTTACTTTGCCGATATTCCCTTTAGGATTGGCTCCTGTGAAAGCACCAGCAACATAACCAAACAATTCGGACTCTATTAAATCTTTTGGTAATGCGCCACAATTCACGGTGACTAACGCGCCCGATTTGCGCTCCCCGTGACGGTGCAATGCTTTAACAAATTCACTTTTGCCAACGCCTGTTTCTCCCTCAATCAGCAATGGAATATCTTTACCAATCACTTTATTGGCTTGTTGCCATGCCGCTTCAACACGATGATCCCCCATGTGCAGCTCACAAGAAGCGCTCACTGTTCTGCGGCGTTTTTTAGCTTGTGTCAGAAACTGCTTTTCCATCACTAGGCTA
Organism: Vibrio sp. NTOU-M3; assembly: GCF_040869035.1. Taxonomy (NCBI): domain Bacteria; kingdom Pseudomonadati; phylum Pseudomonadota; class Gammaproteobacteria; order Vibrionales; family Vibrionaceae; genus Vibrio; species Vibrio sp. NTOU-M3. Next base: position 1,264,668 of record NZ_CP162101.1, on the reverse strand, counting down.
TTGCGATGCGAGTGTAGTTGTTCAATACTCGAACCGACCAATTGCCCCTGTGCGAGCAACTGTGAGGCGACTTGATTATGAGCGAGGATTTGGCCCTGTTCATCAGCAATGACAATACCTTGCCATCCGGTATGCAGAACGGACTTATCCATGGCTAAATCAAGGCGAATAGCGCCTTTTGGAACCTGACTCAGCAAATGGTTTTCAACCAACTGAACCATGTTTTGAACCAACAGCTGTACCGCGGTGTCGTGTTTACTTTGCTCTGTGGTGATGTCTAACACACCTAACAATTGCCCTTGATGATCACATAAAGGACTCGCTGAACAACTAATGAATCGGTGATGACGAATATAATGCTGATCACCTATAACTGAGACAGCTTTTTTCTCGACTAAAGCAGTACCAATGGCATTGGTCCCTTTTATCTTTTCTTGCCAACAAGCTCCCGAACTGAGCGCAATCGTCGTTAACTTCTCTCTAAAATGCTCTTGTCCCCAGCTAGCAATAATCACCCCTTCCACATCAGACAGTATCAATCGACTATCACTGCGAGCCAAAACCTGATTAAACAAAGGTAACGCACTGCGTTCAACCGCTTCTATCAACTGTGTCGCCTTATATTGACGCTCTTTTAACAACACACCTGACACGTGAATATCCTCAGGTTTACGGCGCTCAGTTAACCCAGCGTCACTCGAACGGGACCAAGAAGAACGAAGCCAGTCAGTAGCAAGATGCGTTTGAAGTTCCATAGCTGTACCACTTTTAAACAAATTGAGTGTTCCATTTTTGAACAATGAACAGCCTCAATGCGGCTATCTTTCAGTTCAAAGATGACTCTGACACAGTTGTTATTAATTGGTAATCATAGTTTTACATTAATTTAACAACAAGCTTTTCAGAGCTGGCCTGTGACTTGCGTTATATCCGCTAAACGGAACGCTTTTTAACGCGTTGATAATGCAAGTAACAAGAAGGAACGAACTATGATTTACGCACAGCCGGGAACTGAGAATGCCATTGTTAACTTCAAATCTCACTACGATAATTTCATTGGTGGGGAATGGGTAAAACCCGTCAAGGGGGAGTATTTTGATAATACTTCACCAGTCAATGGCCAACCATACTGCAAGGTTGCACGTTCAGGTGAAGCAGACATTAATCTCGCCCTTGATGCTGCTCATGCAGTGCGCACTCAATGGGCTCAAACCAGTGTGACAGAACGTTCTAACTTACTGCTCAAAATCGCCGATCGTATTGAGCAAAATCTTGAAGAATTAGCCGTTGCAGAAACATGGGAAAACGGCAAACCCGTTCGCGAAACCTTAGCCGCCGACCTCCCTCTCGTCGTCGACCACTTTCGCTATTTTGCTGGTTGCATCCGTGCGCAAGAAGGCAGCGCTGCTGAGTTAGATACTCATACCGCCAGCTATCATTTTCCTGAACCCATCGGCGTGGTAGGTCAAATCATTCCATGGAACTTCCCGATGTTAATGGCAGCATGGAAACTTGCCCCTGCACTGGCCGCAGGTTGCTGCGTGGTTTTAAAACCTGCAGAACAAACGCCAACATCAATTCTGGTTTTGATGGAAAAAATTGGTGATTTGATCCCACCGGGTGTCATCAATGTCGTCAACGGTTTTGGCCACGAAGCGGGTCAAGCACTTGCAACCAGCAATCGCATTGCAAAGCTTGCTTTTACCGGCTCAACCGAAGTGGGCAATCATATATTGAAATGTGCGGCTGAAAGTTTGATTCCTTCCACGGTCGAACTTGGCGGTAAATCACCCAATATTTACTTCCCAGACGTCTTTGACTATGAAGATGCGTACTTAGATAAATGCGTGGAAGGGATGTTACTTGCGTTCTTCAACCAAGGGGAAGTGTGTACCTGTCCTTCACGAGTTCTGATCCATGAGTCCATTTACGACAAATTCATTAACAAAGTGGTAGAAAGAGCAAAAACCATCAAGCAAGGTAACCCGCTTGATACCGATACTCAGGTTGGCGCACAAGCGTCGCAAGAGCAATTTGATAAGATTCTGAGCTATCTCGAAATCGGACGCCAAGAAGGAGCGCAAGTTTTACTCGGAGGACAAATCGCTGAACAAGATGCTGATTTAGGCAGTGGGTATTACATCCAACCCACTATGCTAAAAGGCAATAACAAAATGCGCGTGTTCCAAGAAGAAATTTTTGGACCTGTCATCGCGATTACGACCTTCAAAGACGAACAGGAAGCCCTGCAGATTGCGAATGATACCGAATATGGGTTGGGAGCTGGTGTCTGGACACGAGATGCGAATCTTGCTTATCGCATGGGACGCAACATTGAAGCTGGGCGAATTTGGGTCAACTGTTACCATGCCTACCCTGCTCATGCAGCCTTCGGTGGCTACAAAAAATCGGGTATTGGGCGCGAAACTCATAAAATGATGCTCGATCACTATCAAAACACCAAAAATTTATTGATAAGTTACGATGTCAATCCGCTTGGATTCTTTTAATATCAGCAAAGAGCGCCATTAGGCGCTCTTCTCATCTTGGTGTACCTTACGTTTTTCGACCATGTAAATGCCGCCACTGATGACTAAGCAGGTTACCGCTGCATACAACAACACGGGCATTTCCAGTACCCAAGCAAACGTAGCGGTTAAAAACGCGACAAACGACAGCATCCTGCTCAAAGACATGACTCGACCAAGCTTTCTGTTCATAGCATCACCCTCATATACATCTTTAGTACACATCTGTATTGTCGAACTTTTGTACCAAATAAGCAGCTAAATAGATCTCAAAAAACCTGATTTGATGACACATGTCTTATAACGTCTGCCGTTCACTAACATGAATGACAATCATTATCATTTTATAAACTCATTTGTTATGTTATAACATTCCCAAACTTACATTTAGGAAATGCACAATGAAAAAATGGATCATCGCGGCTGCAACCCTTGGCATCATCACACTTGTCGGCTTTAAGTCCTCATTGGCCGACAAGCCCAACACCGATCTCTTGAAAATATCGGGACCTTTCGAATTTAGCAGCCAAGACCTATCTAAAGATGGTTATATGTTTACCCGCATGCAGGTCGTTGAATCGCTAGTTGGCGTAAATAGGCGTGGGAAAATACTGCCGCTGCTCGCAACAGACTGGCAAACCAGCCACGATGATTTGGTGTGGACATTCAAAATAAGGGAAAACACTTACTTTCACGATGGCTCTATATTAAATGCCCAAGCAGTTAAAAACGCGCTTGAGCATGCAATTGCTAAACCCGGCGTCATTAAACGTGTACCCATCAATACCATTCAAGCGACAGGTAACATATTAACGCTTACACTCACCCAGCCTTATCCACCATTGCTTAATGTATTGGCTCATTACACGGTCGCTATCGCCTCCCCTTCTAGCTACCAAGACAAAGACAAGACAATAACGCTTGCTGGCACAGGCCCTTATAAAATTGAACAACTGGTGCCACCTCATAAAATTCATGTCACACGTAATGAACAATATTGGGGAGAAAACGCACATATTGAGAAAGTACAATACTTAGCGGGACACCGTGCAGAAAGTCGAGCCTTACTTGCACAGACTGGGCAGGCTGACATCGTTTACACCCTTGACCCAGCGAGTATTGAACCTCTTCAAAATTCAAAGCAAGTTAACGTGGTTCGCGAGTCTATTCCACGCACCATTTTGCTTAAACTCAACAACGAACACCCTTTCCTAGCGTCATACCAAACTCGGCAAGCCCTCAGCTTGGCTCTCGACCGTTCAGGAATATCTCAGCAAATTATCCGCATGCCCGGCTCAGAAGCTTATCAGTTGTTCGCACCATCATTAGGCGCTTGGTACATCAACAGTCTTGCCCACACTCGCCAAGATGTAGCCAAAGCAAAAGCGCTATTGACGCAACAAGGTTGGCAACCTAATGACGAGGGTATTTTGCAAAAGCAAGGGAAAACCTTTTCAGTCAACCTAACCACGTATTCAGACCGACCAGAACTGCCTGTCGTGGCGACAGCAATTCAAGCTCAACTAAAACAAGTTGGCATTGAGGTTAACATTAGTATTGATAACTCCAGTGCGATACCGGCAAAACACCAAGATGGCACACTCGAACTAGCACTAGTTGCGCGAAATTTTGGGGCAACGATCGACCCGCTGGCTCTGCTATTAAAGGATTTTGCGAATCACAAAGGCAGTGATTGGGGGCCGACAAACTGGTCATCGACTGAATTTTCCGAACTGCTAAACACGCTCAGTTCCACCAAAGATCCGCGAGAATATCGCGACCAAGCTCAAAAAGCGTCTCGAATACTGGCTCAGAAAATGCCGCTGATTCCAATTACTTTTTACACCCAACTGGTTGCGGTGAACAAACGTGTTGGAAACTTCCACTTCGACCCTTTTGAAATCAACTATCGTATTGCAGAGATGACGCTAGATGATTGATATTCTATTTCGACGCATACTCCAAGCCATGTTAGTGGCTTGGAGTATCGGCACACTGACTTTTATTTTAATGCGTTTGCTGCCCGGAGATTTTGCCTTTCGTATTGCCGCTGGTCGTTATGGGTATGACTATGTCGATGCCGATGCTGCGAAAGCTGTGCAATTAGAGTTAGGCCTTGATAGCCCTGCACATGAGCTTTACTTGCAATGGTTATGGGACTTACTCAACTTCGATCTCGGAAATTCACTGATCAGTGGTTCGCCAGTTATTCATGAAATTCAACATCAGTTGGGTTATTCCATATTACTGGCAATTGCGGCTCTAACCCTTTCGGCGTTCATTGCGATTCCAATTGGTCTTTACTGCGGGAAAAAAGCCAACAGCAACGTAGACAAAGCCGCTCTTGTGACGGCTGTTTTCATCAGGGCTCAACCTGTTTTCGTCATTGGCTTAGTATTCATTATTGTGGGTGCTCTTCATCTAGGTTGGTTTCCTGTCGCAGGATTTGGCACCCTCCTACATCTATTTCTTCCCGCCCTTACGTTAGCGATTACCCTTGCAGCAATGTCCAGTCGTTTGATACGCAATGCGACCCGAGACACATTGAACACACCGCACTTTCATTTTGCTCGGCTCAAGGGGCTGACGTTTGAGCAAGCCTTTCATCACCATGCCCGGCGACATATTGCGATACCAACCATTACCTTTCTCGGCATCCAAATGATCGGCTTAATGGAAGGCATCATCATGATTGAATCGCTTTTCTCATGGCCGGGAATTGGACACGCATTGGCTCACGCTATTTTTGCGCGAGATCTTCCTATGATTCAAGGTACCGCTTTGGTGATGGGGTTACTGTTTGTTTTTATCAACACGCTGGTGGATCTCATTACTTATTGGCTTGACCCACGCCAACAACAGGAGATAACACAGTGAAACAATATAATATGCAATACTTGGGTGTACTCTTGATTGGCTTAGCGCTTGCAGTCGTCATCATAGAAAAGTTGTTTAACCAAGATCCCGCTATACAAAACCTTTCACTGGCATTCAGTACACCGGACTGGCAAGAACCACTTGGACGCGATCATTTTGGTCGCAGTAACTTAGCCCGTTTGAGCGATGCAATTTTTACTTCATTAATACTGGCTGGTATTAGCGTGCTCACTTCAGCAAGCCTTGGCACTTTTGCTGGTGTTGTTTCCGGTTGGAAACGAGGTTGGTGGGACAGAGCATTTTCCTTTCTAATGAATATAATCCTCGCGATGCCAGGACTTATTTTGGTGTTGCTCTTCGCTGCTCTTATTCCGGGCTCTTTCACTATTCTATACATCGCCATTGCTTTGATCTTATGGGTAGAGTTTTTCCGCGTAACCCGTAATCGCACCATGTCCGTGATCCGCTCCCCCGAGGTAGAAGCATCCATTCTTTATGGTTTTGGTAATTGGTACGTATTTAAACGCCATATATGGCCGCATTGCAGAAAAGACGTCTTCACCCTTTCCTGCTTTGGCGCTGGAAATACCATTCTTGCACTTGCATCACTAGGATTTCTGCATGTCGGATTGAAGCCACCTGAGGCCGAGCTTGGACTCATGATGGTTGAGCTCTTTCGCTATTACCATGTCGCCCCTTGGGTACTCATTCAACCACTCATTTCTGTTTTTGTTCTGGTATTAGGTTTTCATTTACTCGCGAATGGAGAGCAATCATGACCCCGTTATTGAGGGTGGAAAATCTCAAGATATCTTCATCCGACCAAACATTGTTAGAGCCGATTAGCTTCGATGTTTTCCCCAATCAACCTTTGACCATCCTTGGAGAGACAGGTGCTGGAAAAAGCCTGATTGCAGCAGCCATCACAGGAACACTTCCTCCAGAGCTCACTCAACAAGGACAAATTCATTTCAAGCAAGATAAGCTAAGTAAAAGCAATCGCCACGCAAAATGGGGCAAGGAAATAGCCTTGTTACCTCAGGAGCCTTGGTTAGCATTGGACCCGATTATGCCAATCCTCCAACAGGTGGCCGAAGTGCACCAGTTGGTCAACCAGCATAAACGTCCCGCTGCCCAATCTATAGCGACAAACGAACTTTATAACGTTAGCTTAAGCAGAGACATAGCCAAATATCCATTTGAAATCTCCGGCGGTATGGCGCAACGGGTCGCCTATTTATGCGCGACTCAAGCAGGAGGTGAATTGTTGCTCGCCGATGAACCCACTAAAGGGTTAGATAGCTACCACAGAGATGTGATTGCGTCACAACTACTAGAACACGTAAAGTCGGGAGCACTCATTACCATCACTCATGATATCAACCTTGCCGAAACGTTAGGTGGCAATATTATCGTCATGAAAAACGGGATTGTTGAAGAAAGCGGCGTCGCTAGTGAAGTGTTAAGCAGCCCACAGTCCTACTATACCCAAAAGCTTATTCAAGCAACCCCCAAGCATTGGAGAAAACGTGAAAGTCACCCTACGCATCTTCCTCTACTAACTGTTGATAATGTATCTTTAAGCCGCTCTGACAATGTGTTGTTCTCCGATTTAAGCTTTACCCTTCATCAGCGTGAAATCCTTGGTATTGCAGGCCCTAGTGGTTGTGGTAAAACTTCACTCGCAGACACATTACTCGGTCTTGTTTCACCTGATTTAGGTGATATTCATTGGCATCAGAATGTTAACAAAGGTCAAAAGCTTAAACTCTATCAAGATCCTCCGAGTGCGCACCCACATGACGTCTCGTTACAACAATTGTTAGATGAACTCTGCCAGCGTCATTGTCTTAACAAATCTGAAATACCTGAATTGCTAAAACGCCTAAAACTCACCTCGGAGGTACTCAAACGTTCAGCCAATGATGTCTCAGGGGGCGAGCTTCAGCGCTTTGCCATCTTAAGAGCACTCATGATGAAACCTAAACTGCTGATCGCTGACGAACCAACCTCACGGCTTGATCCCATTACCTCTGCCGAAACACTGAAGCTTTTGGTTGAGTCGATCGATGAAAGCCAATGTGCCCTTATCATTATTGGGCATGATGAAGTCGCCCTTGAGAAACTATGCGATAAAGTCATCCGTTTTGGCTGACTGCATGATCAAAAAAAGAGCGCTCTGCGCTCTTTTTATTTTCCTTCAATTTAACTGAGTTAATTACAGTAAACGAGTCCCAATGGCATGCTCACACGAGGTCAGAAATACACTTCGATAAAGTAATAGGCGGTGATGACGAAACTTGAGCATGTGACAAAACCGCGCACATAATGCTGTGGAATTTTTCGAGAAACCCGTGCAGCTAAATATCCCCCGATAAGCGTTCCTAGCATCACAACCACGCCCCGCTCCCAATCAATCATATCTTTAACGAGAAAAATAATTATTGCGATAACAGACACAGCCGCCGACACAAGCAACTTCAGGCCATTCATCAAGTTGATATTGTGATAGCCAGCCAGAACTAAATAACTTAACACCACAATACCAAGTCCGGCATTAAAAAAGCCACCGTAAGCTGAGACAAAAATGAGCGTGGCAGCCAGTAACCAAGTTTTTGAATCACTGGTGTTATTCCCGCCGACCAATCGCTTCACGTGCTGGCTTACCCAACCGCCAAAGACAAACAACATTGTCGCAAATAACAATAACCAAGGAATTGCTTCAAGAAACACACTTTCCGGTGTACTCAATAGCAAATAGGCACCTAATGCTCCGCCGATTAAGCTGAATAACGTGATGCGGACAGTGTCGCCACCTTCAGCGATTTCTTTTCTAAACCCGTATGCCCCACTGATGTAACCAGCGCTAACTGCTAGTGTATTGGTAGCATTAGCCATAATAGGCGGTACCCCAACCATCATTAACGTTGGGAACGTTATAAAACTGCCTCCCCCCGCAACCGAATTGATGACGCCTCCGAAAATTCCGGCGAAAAACAACAGTATCCATTCCAATGCTTGCTTCCTTTACATTATGGCTTCGGTATCGAACCTATTTGACCATACAGACAGAGCATTGGAGGGTAAATCGATAGCGGTAAAAATGAGAGCTGAGTTTCTGAAATGAAATTGCGAATGGTCACCCCACGCAAAGAGGTATAAAAAAGGCAGCCAGTGCTGCCTAACATTATTGCTTATTGTGTCGCTGAGCTTGAACCAGCCATTTATCCAGATAGTTTGCAAAGGCCTGACGATCGCTTTGATTAAGTGGCGCAGGACCACCGGTCTGGATGCCGCTACTTCGCATGGTCTCCATAAAATCACGGATATTAAGGCGTGATTTGATATTTTCTGGTGTAAAGACCTCTCCGCGTGAACTCACAACCTGAGCCCCTTTATCAATCACTTCAGACGCTAAAGGAATATCACTCGTTACAACCAAATCATTTTTTTCTGCACGTCGAACAATTTCGTTATCAGCAACATCAAAGCCCGCTTCAACTCGGATCATTTGAATATTTTTTGAAGCCGGTATCCGTACAAATTGGTTTGCAATCAAAGTTACTTGAACCCCCGTACGCTCTGCAGCACGAAACAAAATATCACGAATTACAACGGGACACGCATCCGCATCAACCCAGATTTTCATCATTTTTTACCTGATGGTTCAACTTTAAACTCAGCGCACTATATACGTTACGCTTGTACAGTGCCAATTTAAGGCAAAAGAAAAGCCCTTGCGGGCCATTCTACTCGATAACGTATTATTTCATCGGCGTTTGGCCTATCGCACTATTCATGTCCGATTCGACGTCTTCACTCCGATACAAAGATGCTGCATGATTATTAATAAGCTGAGCGGCTAAAGAAGGACTCACAGCCCGATGCTCACCTTTGTCGACATGGAACTCACCATCCCAGAAATTGTCCCTGAAGCGGCCAGACTCCAGAAACTCAACAATGACTTTCATGGCCTTCTCCTTTTGATGATTCAATGTTAATTATAGTTCTATCATTTAAACTTACTGAATCTTACGACCATACTAGTTTTACTTTATCCAACCTTGAATTATGCTAAGAAACACCAGCCAGAAGATTTAGACAGAGGGTTTATGCTTAAGCGATTAGCCACATTTATCACGTTCGTTTTGCTTTATATCGCAATCATCCCTACAGCTTTTGCGTCTGAACGGGCTGAAAAAGGTTGGCAGCTTATTGAGCAGGGCGCTTTGCTTGTCGATGTGAGAACTCCGCAAGAATTTAATCATAGACACGTGTCCGGCGCAGTAAACTACCCACTTCAAGATCTAAACAGTGCTTTTGCCAATATCAACAAAGATCGATTGATTGTTTTGTACTGCCGCAGCGGTAATCGCTCGGGGCAAGCCTATGACCGATTGAACAAGAAGGGATTTACCAATTTACATAACGCCGGTGGACTAAATGAGATGCTGTCAACGCAACCTAAACGGTAACTAAAACGGCTTTATTTGCTTCTTTAATGCGCTTCGGTGTTCACATTGTTGCAAGACTTCATGACGCTCATTGGAAGACAATTGATGCCACGCAAGTATCTCACCTAACGTCCTATAACACCCCACGCAAACATCATCTTCATCCAAACAACACTGCCGGATACAAGGTGATAGATCATCATTTAGGTTCGCTTTATTGAACACGATAGGCGTACGACTTTGGTCTATTTTATTTCCTTTCATTCCAATCAAAATTCCACCATGTCTGTTCATTAAGTTTACGCTAAAACCCTCAAATCTGTGTGCCAAGGTGAAGAGTTACTTTAAAACCCTTTAATTAATCATTCGTACACTAACCTTTAGCCCACTTAATAAGTCTTATCATCATTTCTTCAATCATGGTTAACTTGCGTATTATTTCGCTAATTTGACTAAATATATAAAACTAATTGACCAGTTATTTGTTCTTTTCCGAACCTCAGTGACAGAATAATCATTTGAACTCAAATTATTTCTTCGCTACCCTAATTAAGCAATCATTAGAAAGGAACCTCGAAATGAAATACGCAACAGCAGCCATTCTGCTTTTAGGTGCAAGTGCAACTAACGTTTATGCAAGCGATTGTGGCGACGTAACCATCGCCGATATGAATTGGAATTCTGCAACTCTTATTGCCAACATTGACCGATTCATTTTAGAACATGGTTATGGCTGTGATGCCGAACTTATACCCGGCGATACCATGCCTACCGGCACGTCCATGGTTGAAAAAGGTCAACCAGACGTTGCTCCAGAATTGTGGAGCAACAGCCTGAAAGATGCTTTAGATAAAGGCGTAGCTGAGAAGCGTCTACGCTATGCAGGTAAAGCACTGACGGATGGTGGTGAAGAAGGCTTTTGGGTACCCGCTTACCTCGTAAAGAAATACCCTGAAATCAAAACCATTGAAGGGGTGAAAAAACACGCTAAGTTGTTTGAACACCCAGAAGACCCTGATCAATTCGCTTTTTACAGCTGCCCAGCCGGCTGGAATTGCCAAATTAGTGCAGGAAACCTATTCAGAGCGATGAAGCTTGATGAATCTGGTTTCACCGTTGTAGACCCGGGATCAAGTGCTGGTCTTTCTGGCTCAATTGCGAAAGCTTATGAGCGCCAAGAACCTTGGTTTGGTTACTATTGGGCCCCTACCGCTGTACTCGGTAAATATGACATGGTGAAAATTGACTTTGGTAGTGGCGTTGATGAAGCGGAGTTCGTCAATTGCACAACGCAAGCTGAATGTGAATCTCCAAAAGTGACAATGTATCCACCATCACCAGTCCATACCATTACAACCGAGAAATTTGCTACTCGTGCCCCAGAAGCTTATCAGTACTTTACTAAGCGTGGCTTTACCAATGCTGATATGAACCAACTCCTTGCTTGGATGGAAGATAATCAAGCTGATGGAGAAGAAGCGATGCATTATTTCCTCGAAAAATACCCGCAAATCTGGACTCAATGGCTACCAGAAGATGTTGTGAAAAAAGTGCAACAGGCACTGTAATTCCCTTTCGTCTAAACTTAACAGTAGCCGTTTAGCATAACTTTAATAGCAGTAACCGGAGCGACTCATCGCTCCGGTCTTATAAGGATGTTGTATGTCTAACAATAGTTGGTGGAGCAGTTTTCCTGAAATGGAACGCTCTGACCTACGCGCAATCCGCAAAACCCTCGATGGCGCTTACCGTGATTTTTCACGAGAATACGGTGAACTCATCGAATCCTTTTTCGACCCCCTACTTTCCTTTCTTGTCTGGTTTGAAAAGCTTCTGATTTCAACCCCTTGGTTTATTATTCTCGGCTTTTGTACCGCACTCGTTTATGCCGCTAGCCGTTCTTGGAAATTAGCTGTCGGGTGTTTCGTGTCTTTACTTCTGATTGGCTATTTCGGCATGTGGGAAGACACAATGCGGACGCTGAGTATCATTACGGTTTGTACCTTATTATCTATCGTGCTTGGGATTCCTATCGGTATTGCAATGGCACGCTCAAACCGTGTCCAATCCATCGTTACACCGATGCTTGATGTCATGCAAACCATGCCTGCCTTTGTTTACCTTATTCCCGTGGTTATGCTTTTGGGCATTGGTAAAATTCCCGGCCTTATCGCTGTTGTGATCTATGCGATTCCACCTGTGATTCGCCTTACTAACCTTGGCATCCGCCTCGTTGATAAAGAAGTACTTGAAGCAGCCACAGCATTTGGTGCCAATAAGAAACAGCGGTTGTGGGGCGTACAGCTACCCCTTGCGATGCCAACAATTATGGCAGGAATCAACCAAACCATCATGATGGCACTTTCAATGGTTGTCATCGCCTCAATGATTGGGGTGAAAGGCCTTGGCCAACCAGTTCTTAAATCTATTACTAACCAATATTTCACGCTCGGTTTGCTTAACGGCTTTGCGATTGTTGCTTTGGCAATACTGTTCGATCGCGCATCTCAAGCTTACGCGAAACGTACTCAAGCACATCTTGGAGATCTAAGGCATGACTAAACCATTAATCGAAATTAGTGGCCTATATAAAGTCTTTGGAGCCAAACCTAAATCGGTCATGTCTCGGGTCAAAGAAGGCCAATCAAAAGATTCCGTGTTAGCGGAAACAGGGCACACTGTTGGTCTTAAAGACATCAACTTACAAATCAATAAGGGTGAGATTTTCGTCATTATGGGGCTATCTGGCTCAGGAAAATCGACTCTCATTCGTCACTTCAATCGTCTAATCGATCCTACTGAAGGGCAAATTTTGGTTGAAGGCATTGATGTAATGAGCCTTGGAATGAAGGCGCTCGAAGAGTTCCGTCGTCATAAAATGTCCATGGTTTTCCAACGGTTTGGTTTAATGCCGCATAGAACTGTGTTGGAAAATGTTGCCTACGGTTTAGAAATCCAAGGCATTGATAAAAATGCACGTCACGAAAAAGCGTGTGAGTGGCTCGAAACGGTAGGCCTAAAAGGATACGAAAAACAGTACCCTTCTCAGCTTTCAGGCGGTCAACAACAACGTGTTGGCTTGGCTCGTGCTCTATGTACCGATGCAGAGATATTGCTTATGGATGAAGCATTCTCAGCCCTCGATCCATTGATCCGTAGTGAAATGCAAGATCAACTGATCGAGCTACAAGACAAGTTACATAAAACTATTGTTTTCATTACCCACGATTTAGATGAAGCACTTCGTTTAGGCGATAGAATTGCGATTCTTAAAGATGGGGAGCTGGTACAGCAGGGAACACCTGATGAGATTTTGCTGCATCCAGCCGATGATTATGTTGAAGCTTTCGTAAAAGATGTAAACCGTGCACGTGCACTTACGGTAGAAACCGTGATGCAACCTCCGGTATTACGTATCACAGCATCAACGATTCAAGAAGCGTTGACACAAATGAAGCAGTCAAAACAAGATTACGGCTACCATGTCACTGATGATGGTTATCAAGGACTCGTCACCAAAGAGAGCCTAATCGATGCAGTTAAAGAAGATTCTGCTGAAGAGTTTTGTGAAACCCTTTACGAGGAAGTTCCAGCAGTCTCTCCATCTGCCGCTATTGAAGAGGTCTTAACCGAAACTATGTGCAGTGACTATTCACTGCCTGTTGTTGACGATGACGGTAACCTGCAAGGCGAATTAGAGCGCTCTGCAGTCGCTGAAATATTCTCAGAAACAACGGAAGAAGATTCTCCGCCAAAGATGGATAAGGCCTCATAGGTTAAAAGGGCCATACACATAAAAACGCCAGCAAATGCTGGCGTTTTACTTCTGTTTCCATTCCACAACTTCTGGTATCTTACTCGCCCAATAAAGCGAAGCGGCAAACACGATGAATCGAAAAAAGAAAATTAACCAAATTCTGAAGAAAAAGCAGAAGAAGGCAAATGCCAAGCTTCATAAAAGTAATAAGCCACGCTATATCTCCAAAGCTGAGCGTGCCAAACTTGAAGCTGAAGAGACACAGCAGCTATCGTCTACAGACCAATCAGATATTCAGCAACAACCAGAAACACCAACCGAATAATGAAAGCCTGCAACATGCAGGCTTTTTAATAACAAATACAATAACTAAACGATTAACACAGTTAAACAACGTGTACCAGCATTACCTTTCCACCCTCTTTATCCAACTCATCAAAACGTAAAGAATAAACCTAAGACCCAAACAGCAAAGAAACTAAATCATTACAAAGCAATTCTTGCCCAGTGATAAATGACCATCATCAAATCTTGTTCTCATCAAGGTTTCTCTGCTTTACCGATATTGGTACCAAGTAATAAAAGACACCACAACTAATGCTTTTGATTGATTTTCTTTCAGGTACCAAATGACGTACCAAATATAAGCGATTCTATAGATCAAAAACCAACTTCCATTAATATCCGTTATATCAGTGATCTGACTCGAATACTTTTCCCCCACAAAGATTCGTTCCATGGATGATCGCGACTGAAAAATAACCCTCGCTATAGGACATAAACATGCGTATTAATTTTGGTACTACTAACTTTGACGGTTCTGGTTCTTCAGCTAACTTAAATGACGACAATAGCTTCTCTATTGATCCGAACATCCCAGTTTACCAAGGACACGGCGTTGTTTCGCAAAACAGCGGCGCAACTTTTAGTATCCACTCTAACGAATGGAATGGTACTTACTCAAAAGAAGTGAGCGTTGAAACTGACGCAACGGTTGTCCACGTATCAAACTTTGTTGACGTTGACTTGACTGTTAACAATGATGTTGCAACGGTTATCAATATTTCTGATGCAAAACGTGGTCAAATTGATACGTCAGAAGGTGATTCGGTTGACGTCGTTAACGTTTTTGTTGAAGCAGGTACTAGTACCAATCCGGCTTGGAGCCATCTGTTCCAAATTGACACGGGTAATGGTGACGACATCATCACAATGCAATCATCAGGCCCTGGTTCATACGACCGCCTGACTGAATACACTATCGATGCTGGCGCTGGTCGCGACCAAATCCATGTGGATGGTTTGACTGCACCTATTGCCGATGTGACACGTCACGTCGATGGCAATGAAGGTTTTGATACGCTAACAACGAACGGTGACTCGGATCAAGTAACCTTTGAAGGCATTGAGGCTGTCATCGGTACTGATGGTGCAACACTGACCGTAGACTCAGCAGTATTAGAAAATAACGGCGAAGATGCGGGCCTTATCCTTTCAAATATCGATGTTACGATTGACGATGATGTTTTTGTCGAGCAAACAACAATGACACAAGAGCAATCAGATTACCTCACTCAGAATGGCTTCAACGCAAGTGAATTTGCGGTATACAGCTACGAAGATGCAGATAATAACTCAGGTGTTCTATTCGTTGACCAAGGTCACCTAATCTAATACAAAAAAAGCTGGCTCTCATGAGCCAGCTTTTTATCGACTTAATCAGCAAAATGTCGTTATTACGAAAGAGAACGACATCCATCGTGATTTAATCAACCAATGGGTAAACACCATCTTCATCGTGCACTTCTTTCCCTGTTATCGGAGGATTGAAGACGCAAGCCATAACCATCTCTTTATCTTTGTAAGCTCTTAAATAATGCTCATCGTGTTGATCCAAAATATATAATGTGCCTGGCGTTATTGGGTAGGTTTCTCCACCAACCACCTCTATCTCACCTTCTCCACTCATACAATAGACGGATTCTAAGTGGTTCTTATAGTGAATATGGGTTTCAGTATTTTGGTAAATGGTTGTGATATGAAATGAAAAGCCCATATTGTCATCTTTCAATAACATGCGGACACTTTCCCATGTCTCTGAAGCCACACGTCGCTCACTATCGCGGCATTCATCCAACGTTCTGACGATCATCATCTCTTCCTTAATTATGATACTTTCTTGAAATTCTTTTCAATGACATACTCAACCGCACTGGAGAATATACTTAAACCTTGATCAAGCTCCGCTTCCGAAATAGTTAACGGGCAGAAAAACTTAATTACCTCATCTTCAGGACCTGCCGTTTCAATGATCATTCCTTTGTCGAAACATACTTTGGCGATATCTCGTGCTAAATCACCATTCCGGCACTCAACACCAATCATCATACCGCGCCCTTTTTCCTGAACAAAAACGTTTGGATAGCGCTTTATACTTCGCTGAATAACAAGAGAAATTTTTTTAGAACACTTGGCAATATGAGTTTCAAAGCTTTCATCTGCCCAATAGGTTTCAAGCGCTTTAGTTGCGGTTACAAAAGCGTGATTATTACCTCGAAATGTACCGTTGTGCTCACCTGGTTTCCAAATATCGAGCTCTGCTTTGAGCAAAACTACTGCCATGGGTAAGCCATAACCTCCAATCGATTTCGATAAAGTCACAATATCTGGTTCAATACCTGATGGCTCAAAGCTAAAAAACGATCCAGTGCGACCACATCCGGCCTGAATATCATCAACAATAAGAAGAATATGGTGTTCTCTACAAAGCTTAGCTAGGCGTTGCAGCCATTCATTAGAGGCAACATTCAATCCCCCTTCCCCTTGAACGGTCTCAAGTAAAACAGCAGCAGGTTTATCGATACCTGACGATTGATCACCTAACATCGTTTCAAAGAGCTTAAGCCCATCAATATCGGCATAACCTTCAAAGGGTAATCGTGTGACGTTATTTAGGCTCATACCTGAGCCCTGTCGATGATGCTGGTTTCCCGTTGCCGCCAAAGCGCCTACGGTGCAGCCATGAAAGCCATTCGTAAATGCAACAATTGAACTACGTCCTGTCACCTTACGTGCGAGTTTTAGTGCAGCCTCAACCGCATTTGTTCCCGTTGGCCCGGTAAACTGTACTTTGTAGTTCAAATTTCTTGGTGTGAGAATGTAACGGTTTAATGCCTCAAGAAAACATGCTTTCGCATGTGAATGCATATCCAGGCCATGCGTGATGCCATCGGCTTCAATATATTCGAGCAATGCATTTTTCAGTATCGCGTTATTGTGACCATAATTAAGTGAACCTGCCCCCGCGAGAAAATCAAGGTATCGCTCTCCTTGTTTTGTTTCTAACCAAGAGCCTTTTGCTTTCGCAAATACGACGGGAAAATTATTCGAATATGAACGCACCTTAGATTCGTGCGCGTTAAAAGTGTCCATGATTTAGCCGTTAAAGTCCTGTTTATTAAGAATTTGTAAGCGGGATTCGATACAAATATTCCGTATCATGTTTCCCTTTAAAATGGGTTTCTTCATCAAGAAAAGTAGTAACTTCACCACTTTGACCGTTACTGGCATCTATTTTTTCAAACAAAGCCCAAGAGGCTTTATTTCCCTTCGTAATAGTCGTTTCTATTGCGCTGAGTTGTAATAGCTCGTCACGGTTTAAGAGGCCTTGAATCATCTTGTATGCCAGACCTTTGCCTCTATAACGGGGAGCAACTGCAATCTGCCAGATAAACAGAGTGTTCTGCTCATCAGGCTTGCGATAGCCCGAGACAAAACCTGCAATGTCTGAATCGCAACGAGCAAGGAGGCACGTTCGACTAAAGTGAGTAGATTGCAAGAAGTTGCAATAAGATGAATTGATATCTAAAGGCGGGCAATCAGCAATGAGTCGAAAAATCTCATCGCCATCTTCAGCTTTTGGCTCTGAAAAGGTCCATTTTTTACTTGGGTCATTACCTATTTCCGGATACATCACCCAAGGTGCCGATGTGATCATGTGTGGATACATTTCCTTTGTACTCTAAACATATTTCTCTTTTATTATCGCCTATAAGCATGATAAAAAATCAATATAAAGCGTAAAATTTCCCGAAAAACATGATCATGATCTCAATAAAATTAAACCAGAATAAAAAGACAATAGTTAGCACTCTAATCTTTTATTGACTAATTAGTAGAAAGTAACACATATATACCCACATACACTTTCCACAATATGGACAAGGAAACTAGTTCATAGCACCCTCAAAAGCCGCAAGGATCACTTTAGTGAATGACATCATTAATGCGCACAACAAAGGTTAGTAAAATCCACTGCAACACTAGGAATAGTTGTAAAAAAAGCCCCTCCAGACGGAGGGGCTTGATTGTTTAGGTGTATAACTTACTTATTGATGTTTAAAGAAATCGTTGTACATCATGTATAAATGAGCGGCTGACCACGAGAAGTTCGAAGCGCCCTGAACCGCTCCGGTTTCTGGGTTATAGTTTTCGCGAATTGGCATGTTTCCTGTCATCCCTTGCGCGTTATTGAAAACATCATTCGCCATCGAAATTGCTTCTGGTTTGTAACCGTAATTTTCCATCGCTCTCAATCCGAAATAAACCTGATCCAGCCATACTCTTCCACGCCAATAAATGTCTTTGCCATATGCTGGGTTAGTTTGAGAAGCGGTCGGGAATGGCACGCCTACACCTTGGTATTTTTCAGAAGTGTTGAACTCGTCTTGATCTCGGATCACCGCAATCACTTTGTCTGCATTCTCCTGAGTTGCCGCACCGTTGAATAGCGGTGACCATCCTTCAGGGCCACGACCACGTGCTAATATTGGTTCACCAGCACAACCATTCGCCAGCGGTTGCGGTGTTGTGCCGTCTGCTGCAACATTTAGATGAATGTCGTAGAAGAACCCTGTACTTTCATCAAACATACATTTATTGATGTAGTCTTTGATTTCACCAGCACCATCCAAAAACTCTTGAGCACGCTCTTTACCCGGTACTTTTGCAGAAACCAATCCTGCCATTTCAGCCAGATATTTATTGTCTGAATACATGTAAGACGCTTGGTCAACCGATTCTTGTAGCATAGAAAAACCCAATAATGGCATCTTTGAATCGTTATTGTTGGCACGGTTTTCTGCAAAACGGACTTCCCAATCTTTCTTCGCAGCCTCTAGCTTAGCTTGGTTCTCAGGGGTTACGTTCGTGTATTCCCACTCACTACCATTTAGAGCCATCGAATTGTCAAAGCCGTACGCGCTAGCAGCATAACGCCCAAGCTGGTCAACCGTTTGGTCTGGGCTATTGATGTCTTCTGCCTGCTCGTTCATATCGTGGATGTTGTAGATAAAACCAAAGCGTGCCGCGTTATCCATACCAGATTCCCAACCCGCCGCTTCCTGAGCACCGACAGACAGGTTCATATAGTCCACATCATCCAAAATCTTATTGTACGCCGCCATGCCTTTAACCTGATACCAATCCCCATCTGTTGCAATGATATCGCTGGAATCAATAATCGTATTAAAGTTAGGGTCTCGTGTTTGCACCCACACATACATCACGCCATCATCAGTGTTATGAGCTGGGTCAACGGCAGCGCCGTACTCAGGAATGCCATTATGGTTGTGATCGCGATTGCTTAACCACCAATCATGGTAAGCAACCAGCTTAGGGTACATTTCGTCGATGAAAGCTTGAGCATCGTCTTTACGTTCAAACTGATTATTTAGCGCATGATAGACTTCCATGACTGCCCATGCAGCTAACGAAGGTTTGGTATTACGTTCATTCCAGTTTTCGGCCCCTGCACCACCACGAGACTCAGGCTTAGTATAAGTCACCACATCAAGTAGATAACCTTCATCTTGTGGGCGAATAGGATCATCGGCTTGTATTTGATTTTGGAAAACCGTGCGAATGTTGTCCATTGCAACATCTGGATTGAAGTGTGCCATGGCGTACGCTTGCTTCCAAGAATCCCAAGGCCAAGTCAATGCGCCTGAGAACCAGCGTGCGGTCACAGAAGGCGTAACTGTAGCTTGTTTGATGTCGCCCGCCGCAGAGCGCCAGTTGCCATTTAACGTTTCCATTGCTTTTACAGCAACGCGCTCTTGCTCCGGTGTCGCATCTTTGTTCGTTAAACCTTTCTTCAGGTATTTGTCCCAACGTTTCTCAGACTTATCCATGTATTTTTGCGGCTTCTTGAAAACGTCTTTGAGTTTTTCTTGCTCTGTGGATACTTCAACTGAATTATGAAGGTTGGAATAAGCAGTATAGAACGTCAGGGTATCGCCATCGTCGACCTCAACCGCCGCATGAGAGGAAAACGAAATGCCGTCTGCCATTGATTGGTTCGCAATTGAACGGACGATACGAAACTCAGCGTCTGCATCATTGCGGATTGCCCAGTTATCTTTCATCTCACCAAAATTAATTTTGATGCCGTTATTAATGGGACTAATTTTTCGTTGATATTGTGGATACATTTCATCCACCGTTTTGTCTGCTTGATCAGAACGCGCATTTTCAACTAACTCGCCATTCCATGACAAAGCTAACTGCATATCATCATCCGTTAGGTTGGTGATTTTAGTTTCCAGCAAAGAAGTTCTATCAGTGACAAAACGTAATACCATCTGAACGCGCAGATCTTTCAGCTTTAATATCTGAACTAAGGCACCAGGAATTGAATAAATTTCTGCATCAGCTTGAGATAAATCGTAGCGCTTACCACTTTCGTCATCGGTAATTGCTAATTTGTCAAATGCTTGTCCAGACATAAAATGCGCGTATTCTTGAGTGACTTGCATAATGCCACCAAATGCACCATATCCCTTCTCATCTTCAGGCAACAAATGACCATGCCATGCACCATTATCAACAAAGGCGTTATATTTTAGATTTGAATACTCATCATAGTCACGTAGAAATTGTGGGTCACCTGTTCTATCTATAATATTAGTAAATTCAGATGATGGTGCTTGTGGGAGTTTTATTTTTTGTTCTTCGTGGCAACCCATAAGAGCAATAGAAGCACCAATTAAGACAGCAAGCGTTTTTCTTTTATACATATATTATTTCCGTTATTTTATTTATAGTTAATCGCTGAGGTTAAAATTAAACTTCAGTAGATATAGTAAATTAACAAATATTTATTTTTATTTTCTATTTATTCTTATATATCAACAAGAATATCAATTTCAATTATCATTTATTTATTATCAATATAATTTATAAATCAAAGCCTTACGACAAAGCAGGTTAAATAAAACTAACTCTACGGTTGTTGTAGCAAGCACGACATATCAAAGACAAACCTAGATTTAACTGTCATCAGCAAATGACAATAGATAACACCATTATAAACGTGGTGGTATTAATAAAAAATCATTCACAGCATAAATAGATGGCCATTTTCCTAATGCTTGTCATCAAATTGGGGAACAATCTATATTAAAAAAATAGAAAAATAAGCTTCATAGGTCACATTTATTTACTATTAATTCAATATAAACTTAAGTTGGCAATAAAGATAATATCATCAATATAATAAGATGAAGTCTTACGGTAATAAAACTGTTAATTAGAAATTTAATATCGTTAATTTAACAGTATATTTATTGAATCGATTTCAAATTTTATCTTGTATTGGTTGTTATATATCCAATTAAATAACAAAACTGAGCGCAAAATAAACAGCATGAAAAAAGCCCTTCCAAATCGGAAGGGCTCGCAAGCAAAGGTAATCATTAGATTTGTGGTCTGGCCGTTTCTACCGTAGATGGTGGCAGATGCGGTAAGGTGACTTTAGGTTGTTCTCCAGTCAGTGATTTTAAGAAGTCAGTGATTTTACTCGCTTCTCCTTTTGTTAGTTTCTGACCAAGCTGAATATCAGCCATAAGTTCAACCGCTTCTTGTAAGTCCCAAACCGAACCATCATGGAAGTATGGGTAAGTCAGTTCTACGTTCCGTAAAGTTGGAACTTTGAACACAAACTTATCAAACTCATTACCAGTAATGGCTTTTCTACCAACATCAGGGTTTTCAGTTTCAAATGGTTTTACCAGCCCCATTTTCTGATACATTTGCCCCCCGGCTAATGGACCAGCGTGGCACGCAGTACACCCTTTCGCTTTGAATAACTGATAACCTTCCAGCTGGTTGGCCGTTAACGCACTATCGTCCCCTTTTAGCCACAGGTCGAATGGCGCATTTGGTGTTCTCAGCGTTTTTTCAAACATTGCTATGGCGTCGGTTACTTCATCAATCGTGAATGCTTCCTTACCATAAGCCTCCTTAAACCATTGACGATACTGCGGGATAGACTGCAAGGTGTCGATGGCGAGTTCATGAGTAAAAGCCATTTCCAACGGATTCTCAATTGGCCCTGCAGCCTGCTCTTGCAGATCTTTTGCGCGACCATTCCAGAATTGAACAAAGTTCATGTCTGAATTGAGAACTGTTGGGGAGTTTATTGGACCAATAGACCATTTGTGCCCGATGGAACTTGGGAGATTATCCACACCACCAGTTGCCACGTTGTGACAAGAGTTACACGAAATGGTATTCGATGCCGATAAACGTGGCTCGAACCAGAGCGCTTTGCCCAGTTCCACTTTTTGCGTGTTTAGACCTTCTATGGGTTCTATTGCTTTTATCGGTTCTTCGACCGCTCTATCAGCTGATGCCCCGAAAGACACTGCGAGCAAGATGCTCATTGCTATAGTGTGCTTCATGTGACTTCCTTCTCTGAGGTTAATTTACCCTCACTCAAATCGCGCACTTCTTGGTTGGTGCGCTTACCACAGGAAGTTAAGGCAAAGTAGAACTTGAAGAAAACTCAAAAAAGCGATGAAGCTGATGAAAAAAATAGATGTTAAGAAATTATTAATTTAGATACTCCTTGATTAATCATTCCCGTCGCAAATTAGAAACATCTCAAATAACATTTTCTCAACAAATAGTAGCAACACTTTGTTTGATTAAGGTCAATTTTACATATCACAAATGTTACGTTAAAAGGCGTAGGTTATGTGAGATAGATCAACATGTTTGGCTAGTATATGAATGAGATTTTCCCTCGATAAGCTTTTCTCTTGCGGATAATAACAAGGGGGCCCTTCGCGCCCCCTACTCATACACTATGTCCGTATATGTTGAATTACCCCTTGAAGCCCAGTGACATTATCTTTTAAGTCCACAACAATCGGTTCTAGGCGATTGATTTCATCCGCAATTTCATTAGAAAGAGACTTAATATTAGAAAGGTTTGATGATATTTCATCACTTACTTTTAATTGCTCTTCTGTCGCAGCAGCAATCGAGGTATTGAGTTTATGAATTTCCGTAGCAGAACCTTGTATGCTGCCTAACGCATCATTAGCAACGCCCATATTCGAACGTGTCGATTGCATTTTATCGGCACTTTGCTCGATCGTTTTGGTCGACTCTTGAGCTTTCTCTTGTAAAGTCGAAATGATCCCTTCTATTTCACCAGTGGAATCTTGCGTACGTTGAGCTAGAGAACGAACCTCATCCGCAACCACCGCAAAACCGCGTCCTTGCTCACCCGCACGCGCAGCCTCAATCGCAGCATTCAATGCCAGTAAGTTGGTTTGTTCTGCTATCGCTTTGATTACATCCAATACGTTTCCGACATTTTTTGACTCTTCAGCAAGCTGCTTAATGATTTCTGAAGTTCGGCCAAATTCACCTTCTAAATCACCAAACTCACTTGTGGTCTTATCAAAGACTTGCTTACTGGTACTGGCCTCTTGCTCTGCACTTCCCGCGTAGTTTTCTGCCATGGTTGTACTCTCAGCGACATTAGCCAAAGCAGAAGTCATTTCTTCCATCGCAGTTGCGGCCATTTCCATTTCTTGATTTTGCTGGTTAGCGACATCCACATTCTTATCAGTAATATTAGCGATAGAGTCGGAGATATGGGAAATAGTGCTATTTACTTCATTTATCTTGCGAATCGTGGTCGCATAACTATCTAACACTTTATTGATCGAAACACCAATCACGCCCAGCTCATTATTACTCTTGTCATCAACACGCAACGTGAGATCAGAATCATCATCAACCTGCTTGAGTAGTGTAGCCATTTGGTCGATCGGGTTTACAACTTTACGATTCACTAACACATAACCAATAACCGCGAGCACCAAAACAACGATTAACGATATATTTCCGATTAATACCATTGTTTTTGCTTGGTTGGCTGCATCAGAAAACTGTTCAGACGTTCTTTGCTCTAAGGCAACAAAAAACTTATCGATAGGTGCCATGATTTTTGCTTTTTCCTGATGGTAAGCTTTACTGTGCAGCAGCTCTGCTGCCATTGCTTTGTCTGGCTCACCTCTCACGGTATAGTTACCACCACTATCTGGGAACAGTCCCTTCACCGCATTCATCGCTTTAACTTCCATCTGTACGAGAACGTCCGAATTGGCTTGCGCCTCTTTAAGTAGCTTAAATTCTTGGTCACTGAACCCTAGTTCTTCCATCATGGTTTGCAGCGATACGCGACCACCATCTGGTTTAGGTTTCTGACCGTAATCGATGACCAAATCCCAATAAATTGTGTGGTAGTTTTGTGGTCTTGGTTTGTCACCATTTCGAATGGCTAAGATATCCATGTACATTTTTTCATAACCATCATCCCCGGTAAGTACATAGGTTCGTCCTAAACGGGTTAGGTCATCTGAGCTTTGGCGCAGTTCATCTGCAGCTTGATAAGATTGGTAGCGGATTTTTGCCATTTTATCGACTTGCTGCAATAGTCCATTCAATTGGAGTACTGAGACGACACTAATGATGATACCAATGCCAATTACAGCAAAAACTAGCTTCATTGTGTTGTTAATGTTCATTGCATTTTCCCTAACAAATACTCTATTTCGATGTAAGTAACTGTTTTAGTTTTCAATCAATCCGTTGGCTTAGGAAATTCATTTAACAAGCTTTTCGCCAATTCAAAATCAAAATCTTCCACAGCAGTTAATAACTGTTTTTTTTGCTCGTCATTCCAAAACGTACATGCTTTTGCCTTCTGCACCACTAAAATGGCTTCTGCGTCAAAGCTCTCTACGCATTTGACCAGCTTGTGGTATAGCTCAGCAGCAGCGCAATCTTCATCTTCTTCTTGATCTTGTCCTCTAAGCCAATCACTTAACTGAGTGGACAAGGTTTCTAAGTACTGTTGCGCTTGCTCAATATGCTTTGTGGGCGGCCTTAGCTCTCTATCGACCAACTCTTCCATTTCTATAGCAAGATCTGCGATCCGGTTAACACCTAGATTGGATGCGGCGCCTTTTAGTGTATGAAGAAGCCTCGAAGCATCCTCCCATTGCGCTTTTTCTATCAAAACATTGAGCTTGTTAAGTTCCTCACTTTGCCCTTCAAGAAAGTGTTGCAAGATCTCTAAATAACGTTTTTTATTGCCCCCAATTGCTTCAACTGCTTCCACAACATCCATATCGGAAAGGATAGGTAAAGAAGAGTGCTCATTAGTTAATGCGGGTCTGTTTTCAGAACATATAGGGTGTTCTGAGATAATCGAGCTTTCACTAGCTTGAAGAAATTTATTCAACGTTTTATAGAGATTGTTGACACTGATTGGTTTAGCAACATGATCGTTCATACCAGCTTCCAAACATCTTTCCACATCTGAAGACATTGCATTGGCCGTCATTGCTATAATAGGCAACTCATTAAATTGAGGCAGTGTTCGAATCTTCTTAGTCGCACTGATCCCATCAAGAATGGGCATTTGCATATCCATGAGCACTATGTCAAACGCTTGTTCTGATAAACGGTCTAACGCTTCCTGACCATTATTGGCAATGACAACGTTAACGTTCACTTCATCTAGTAAACCAAGTGCAACCTCTTGATTGACAACATTGTCTTCCACCAGCAGCACTTGCTCACCTGAAAACCATGGTTTTTCGTTTAGTGCGCGATCTGCATTACTACGAACATGTTCAAGCCCATATGCGTTCATTATTGCATCGAGCAAGTTTGAAGGATTTACAGGCTTAACAATTAAGCCATCAAATAGCTTGGAATTTTCATCACTGAGCGAAAGCTCACGACCATATGCAGTGACTAAGAAGATCTTGGCTTGCTCCCCAATTCCAAGGTGCTTCATTCGCTCTGCCGTCTCAATCCCATTCATTCCCGGCATATTCCAATCGAGGAACAACAAATCAAAGTGACGATTTTTAACTTCATCAATCGCTTCAAATGCATTGCTTACCGCTTTGGTTTTAAAATGCATTGCATCTAACAAGGTGGTTAAAATATTGCGGGCAGAATCATTATCATCCAAAACCAAAGCACTCTTACCAGCCAAGTGGCTTATGGGTTTCGAGATATCCCGCATTTTTGCCTCTTGCAGCCCGCACAAAATAGTAAATTCGAATACAGAACCAACACCTTGTTTGCTCGTAACCGAAAGTTCTCCTCCCATTAACTCAACCAATTGCTTGCTGATACTCAGCCCTAGCCCTGTCCCTCCAAATTTACGAGTGATGCTTGAGTCTGCCTGACTGAATGACGCAAATAACGAGTCAAGCTTATCTTCGGGAATACCAATACCCGTATCACGAACAGTAAAACGCAGTTTTACCGCGTCTTCTGTTCTTGTTTCACATCGAGCAGCAACAACAATTTCACCTTGCTCAGTAAACTTAACTGCGTTACCACAAAGGTTCACAATGACTTGGCCAAGTCGCAACGGGTCGCCAATTAAACCGGGAGGAATTCTCGGATCGATATCTAGTAGAAACTCAAGGTCTTTCTCATGTGCTTTTAACGAAATAACATTGGTGACATTGTCGAGTACTTCATCAAGGCTAAAACTTGTTTCTTCTACATGAAGCTTGCCGGCCTCAATTTTAGAAAAATCCAAAATGTCATTAATAATGCCCAGTAAGTTTTTCGCTGACTCGTTAATGCGGGAAACGTATTTATGTTGGTTTTCATCTAACTGAGTATTCAGTGCCAAGTGTGCCATGCCTAAAATGGCATTCATTGGCGTCCGAATCTCATGGCTCATATTGGCAAGGAAGTCCCCTTTCGCTTGGCTCATGGCGTCTGCCGTTTCTTTGGCCTCTCTTAAATCTAACTCCATTTGTTTGCGTTCAGTTAGATCAAGCAGCAAGCCAACAATGCCAGACACCTTACCTTTGTTATTTCTAAATGACGCTTCGTACACCAACATATCTTTGCGTTCATTTTCAGCATCAACCATCGACAGTTCATAATCTTTATTTAGAGAATCTGCACTCAACTCTTTATGGGCAGTAGCAAAACTCTCAGCAGTTTCAGGGCTAAAAATGTCACTCGGTGTTTTGCCTGTAACTTGTTCTGGTACCAGACCGACTAAGTCACAAAACTTTGCATTTACAGAGAGATACTTGCCTTCAGGAGATAAGCAATACATAGGGTTTGGTGTGGCATTAAGGATTTCTTGGTTAAGCTGAGATTGCTCTAAGACTTTTTGCTCTGCCTGACGCTGTAATTCAGCATTTTGGCTGAGCTGAATACTGACAGATAAATCACCCAACATTTGGGTTAACCACTGGTACTGCTGCTCGGTTAAATGTTCAATGGCACCAATTTCGAGCAGAGCCACAGGTTGTTGATTCACGTACAATGGCAAATAGTAGAGTTCATTAAAGGAAAGCTGCCCACCATTCAATTCCACATAGTATTTTCCTTCCAGCCCTTTCATGGAATGTGTTTTCCCTGAGAGTAGTACGCTCATTTGAGTCGAAGCGGGATCAGTACATTCAGAGATAGCGTTATCACCATAGCCAACTCCAGATACTCGATGAAGCTTTTCATTTTGGAAAATGTACACCCCCACCATTTGCACTGGAAACTGGTGAAGCAGAAACTGGCAAACTTCCTGACAAAGCGCTTGAGTCGAATGATTCGTGCGCATGATGATATTGAAGTCTTTGACCAACGTATTGTGACTTAATTGCTGACCAATATGATGAAAAACCACATTGAGGCTATCGATAAAGCGCTGTAACTCTGCATAAGCCGTTTGTGTTATGGTAAACGCATAGTTCTCTTCTTTAACCTGGCTCACTACAGTTTTCAGCAGTTGGCTTAGAGGGCTAATGTACAAACGCCAGAGCAGAATAAACGACAAGCCGATCGTTGATAATAATAAACCAAGCAGCCCGTTATTCAGGATTTGATAGAAGTGCTCTTCTTCATCAACTTCTGTTATTTTGTTTTCAATTCTTGCGACGATGGACTTATGTGCCGATCCAATAGCGGCCATGATCTTCGCTTTTTCATTAAAGTACTGATCACTATACAAAATCTGACGTGCCAATACTAAATCCGGCTTTCCTGTGTCCACAAAATGGCCATCATCTGATTTTTTGAAACCTTTTATTGCCATAAATGCTTCACGCTCTAGCTCCACTAATGCATCCGAAAGTGCCAGCGCATTCTTAAGTTCTAAAAACTCTACAGCATCAATCCCAGACTTTTGAATTCGATCTAATAAAGGTTCTTTTTCATGAACAGGTGTTGCGATTGCTACTTTTGCATTATGAATAATAACATCCCAATATTCGTATTCATTCCCTTCTGGTATTGGCATTACGCCATGACGAACATCGAGAACTTTGTCAAATAAATTAATCCAGTACTCGTCCCCAGTAGCACTATACGCACGAGCAAATTTTGTAAGATGATCAGAACTTTGTTTAAGCTCTTGAGACAGGCGATAAAAAAGATGCAATTCATTTTGATGAAAGCGACTTGCATTACGCAGATCCCCAACCTTCTGGTTGTTCGCAAACATAGCTAATGAGCTTAAGCCCATGGCTAAAAATAGCATTGTAAATAATGTGCGGATTGATCGCATTGAGCCCACCTAAACTTAATAATTATCTCTGCATTACTGCTTAAGTTGTCTATAGTTATTGGTAAGTGTAGTAAGTAAATGACGTTTAGATGATTTTTTCAGTAAATAATCGAGGGTGACACCAATGCCTATAGAAAATCTCAGCGATTGCACAGTGTTAATCGTCGACGATTCTTCAGACAACCTTGCATTTATGAGCCAAGGACTCGCTAATCGTTATCAAATTAAGGCAGCGAAATCAGGCCAAATGGCGATGGATATATTAAGAAAATTCGACATAGACCTGATCCTGCTTGATATCGTAATGCCCGAACTAACCGGATACGATGTGATACGGGTTATTACTCATAACCCCGATACACAGCATATCCCGGTTATTTTCTTAACAGGCAAAGACACACCTGAAGACGAGAAGCTTGGATTTGAATTGGGTGCTGCCGATTACATTCATAAACCTGTTAGTATTCCTTTGTTGCGTTCACGTGTTAAAACTCACCTTCAAAATAAACGTTCTAAAGATATTCTGCGCGATCAAAATGGTTACCTAGAAAAGGAAGTCGTAAAACGTTCGACAGAATTGGACAGAATGCAGGACGCAGTTGTGTTTGCACTGGCAAGTCTCGCTGAGACAAGGGACCCTGAAACAGGTAACCACATTTTAAGAACGCAACATTATGTGAAGTTACTTGCCGAACATTTAGCGACTAAACCGAAGTACAAAAATACGTTAACCCCCAAAGTTATTGATAGCTATTTTAAAGCAGCACCACTACATGATATTGGCAAAGTGGGCATTGCAGATAATATTCTGTTAAAACCCGGAAAACTTACCGATGAAGAATTTGAGATCATGAAAACCCATGCGGCACTTGGCCTACAAGCACTTGAAAAAGCAGAAACGCTCTCAGGTGCCCAAACCGATTTGATCTCCGTCTCCAAAGAAATTGCTTATGGCCATCATGAAAAGTGGGATGGCTCTGGTTATCCCCAAGGTATCTCTAAAGAGAGTATTCCTTTAAGCGCTCGAATGATGGCAATCGCCGACGTATACGATGCCCTTCGGTGTCGGCGCGTATATAAAGATCCTATGACCCATGAAGATGCACGCGAAATCATCTTGAAAGGTTCTGGCAACCACTTCGACCCTGAACTCATCGAAGCTTTCTGCGAGCAAGAAGCACTATTTATAAAAATCGCATCGGAGTTCAGTGACGATTGACATGAGCACAATGATGTTTGATCAAGATCAATCATCATTGTGTTTCTCCCTCCAGCTTTACCATACCTTCTAAACTTATATTGCCACGTTCAAATAGCGTTTAAGGAGGAGAATATGAGCTTAATACCAAGAGACTCCTGGGCTGACTTTTATCGCCTATTTGACAATGCATTTCCGGCTATTCGTCCTCGTCATGATATGGATCGTTTTTCTCCAAGAATCGATGTACTAGAAAAAGAAACCGCTTTTGAGATCATCGCGGACTTACCCGGTGTTGCTAAAGAAGACATATCAATTACTTACCAAAGAGGTGTACTGACATTAGAAGCATGTACTAACAAGCAAATTGAAAGCTCCGACAACAACAGAGTAATCCATAAAGAACGTTATGAAGGAAAAATGATTCGAAGTTTCACATTAGGCGAAAATTTACTTTGGGAGGATATCTACGCCGAGTATCAAGAAGGCGTTTTAGTTATTGTTGTACCAAAACCAGACCATGTTATTGAGGAGCCAAATAGGATTGAAATTAACTGATATATCACTCCTCCTTCTCGACAAAAAAGAAGGACAACCTGCTACATTATCGAACATAATTAGCATATATGACCAAATAAAGACCAGAACCCAACACACTCCCCAAGATTTTAGATGATTATGTGGTATTTTGCTTGCTCATGACATTTTGTCAGCATTTGTTAGGAATACACTTAC
This sequence comes from Vibrio sp. NTOU-M3, assembly GCF_040869035.1. Classification (NCBI taxonomy): domain Bacteria; kingdom Pseudomonadati; phylum Pseudomonadota; class Gammaproteobacteria; order Vibrionales; family Vibrionaceae; genus Vibrio; species Vibrio sp. NTOU-M3. The sequence continues at coordinate 1,234,211 of NZ_CP162101.1, read as the reverse complement.
ACAAACTAGGAAAAACCTTACATACCTTGACTGATCCTTTACATTCTTGGGAGTAATATCTCTTCTGTCACTCGCACAGGAGAAATATTATGAAAAAGACAATCTTATTGCTTTCTGCCCTATTAATGAGCTCATCAGTTTTTGCGGCAATTTCAACAACACATTCGGATCGTTCTTTCAAATCAAACGAGTATCAAACTAAACAAGAAGCGTATGATGCTGGTTACGAAATGATGGATACTTTGAGAACCATGCCTGCATCGGAATTACGTAACAAACTCGGTATCATCGAAAATACGTTGCAGTATAACAGCATCAAGATCGATGACATGAAATTGAGTGTTGAAGAATACTCTAAACAACTCGGTGATATGAAATATCGAGCAATACTCAACGTCGACTACCAATATAAATACCGCGATAACGACTAATATCGTATCACCACAGCCTACCTTGCCCGTAGTCACCGAACCTATCGGTGACTACCCATTCATCCGATCTATCCATTCAAGAAGAATACATTCCCATCTAAATGAACCAATAAAAATCTCATTTTTAGTACAAACTTGCATACCAAAAACACTATAAGATGAGTTTAAGCACACTTATTTAGGTGAAATATGATGAAGAAAGTCTTACTTGTATCAGTCATTGGTACGCTGGTTTTGGCAGGATGCAACCAAAAAGCACCGGAACCCGCTGAAGTACAAACAACACCAAACAGACCAATGTGCCAAATAAAAGAGAACATGCCCGGAGGCTGGAACATTTCGAAAGTCACACCTGAAGTACAATCAGCGTTAGATACCGTTATGAGCCAAATGAATACCGCAGCAAAAGTAAAAGAAATCAATGAAGTTCGCACCCAAGTTGTCAGTGGTTTGAACTACGCGATTGAGTTTACCTTGGATAACGACGAAGTTTGGAATACCGTTGTGTATCGTGATTTGCAAGGCAATTACAAGATGATCCAAGTAGCTAAACAAGGTCACCTTTGCCCTTAGTTTTTAAATAAGAAAAGCTCCCTCTGGAGCCTTTCTTAACAACTCACTGATCTCGTAATCCCTCAGGATTAGTTTGCCTTATCTAAAGACATATCCATACCGTCTTCAAGATCGTCATCTTTGTATGCTTCTGCAATTGACTTAAATTGTTGCTCGATAGCGAGAAATGCTTTCACCATCACAGGATCAAAATGTTGGCCTGCCCCTTCTTCAATAATACTTACAGCTTTTTCGTGAGGGAACGCAGGCTTATAAACACGTTTTGAGATCAACGCATCGTACACATCAGCAATTGCCATCATCCTTGCACTAATCGGAATTTCATTACCTTTTAGTCCTTTAGGGTACCCACTACCATCCCATTTCTCTTGGTGATAATGGGCAATCTCTTTGGCATACATTAAAAAATCACACTGAAAGTCGATTGAGCGCTCTACTGTTTCAATTACGTCTTTACCTAATGACGTATGAGACTTCATGATTTCAAACTCTTCGTTCGTTAACTTTCCCGGCTTCAATAATACGCTATCAGGAATCCCCACCTTACCAATATCATGAAGTGGCGCGGACTTATAAATTGTCGCGATATTTGCCTCTGTTAATTCCTCAAGAAACATACCTTCAAGAACCAACTCATCTGCCAACGCTTTAATGTATTGTTGTGTTCGACGAATATGATTGCCCGTCTCGTTATCTCTGGTTTCAGCTAAAGACGCCATTGCCATCATTGTCGCATTTTGGATTTCTTCGAGTTCATGAGTTCGCTCTTGGACTTTAACTTCTAGAACCTCGTTTTGTTTTGCTAAGGCACTTCTAGCTTCTTTCAATCTAAGATGTGTTCCAACGCGAGCCAGTAAAATAGGTGGACTGATAGGCTTCAAAATATAATCTACGGCTCCCATTTCAAAGCCACGCTGCTCATCTTCTATCTGAGATTTTGCAGTTAAGAAAATGATTGGAACATTCTCTGTTTCAGGATCTTGTTTAAGACGTCGACACACCTCATACCCGTCCATTTCTGGCATCATAATGTCTAATAGGACGATATCTGGTAGGTGTTTTTTACACGCTTGTATCGCTTGCATACCATTGGTGGCAATGAGAACTCGAAACGTTGAAGCAAGCAGTCCGCTTAACAGAGCTCTGTTTTCTGAATTGTCATCTACCACAAGGATAGTTGCTTTTTCTTCATTCATACTCACTTCCATTTACTCTATCCAAGTCTAATGGATAGATACTGGCTGCTTTTCGCAGCGATTCACTCGCAGCAATAAAATCACAGTCGTTGATGTGTTTGCAGCACAGCTCAAAATCCTCTGATTTAAGTAAAGTATTGAGGTGATGGTAATGCTCGTCAAGAAACTCGATTGCATAGGCATCTAAGTCATTGAGTAGCATATTTAGGCGGTGGATAATCGAAATCGCTTCTGTATCTAGCTCATCTTTTTTATCTACCGATGGTAAAGGACGATGGAGTACAGTACACAACTCACCAAAGAGCTGTTCTATATGTTTATTAACCTTTGTTAATAACGGTTTTACGTCATCAAATGCCGCTTTGCGGGCGAACTCAGATTCAAGCCTAGCGGCCATATCGGCTAACCTAACTGCGCCTAAATTACCCGCCGAGCCTTTTAAAGTATGCGCGGTTAACTCTGCAAATTCATAGTCTTCTTTCTCCAACGCGATTTCTAGTTTGTCAGTAAAATTAAACTCTTTATCAATCAGCTGAGATAGTAGTTTCTTATAAAGATTCTCATTACCCGCCACACGCAACATCCCATTACGAAAATCCAAAGAGGTGACGTCTTTGAGTTCCAAAGGCGCATTCACGACTGGTTTTACATCATCAACGCTTACCTTTTCCGGTGCTATTTGATTTACAGAGCTTTCAAGTGTCACTGCTTCTAGTTTCGATTCACACCACTTACGAATGGTTTGGAACAATACTTCTGGATCAATCGGTTTTGACACGTGATCGTTCATTCCCAGTTTCAAACAGCGCTCTCTCTCTTCAACCATGGCATGAGCCGTCATTGCTATAAGCGAAATATCGTCATATTCAGATTGAGAGCGAATTTGTTTACTTGCTTCATAACCATCCATTACTGGCATTTGTAAGTCCATAAAAATGATGTCGAAAGGTGGTTGCTTAGTACTGGATTTCAACTGGTTTAAAGCTTCTTGCCCGTTATTTGCAACGGTGACAGATAACCCTTTCCCTTCCATCAACTCAATGGCTATTTGCTGATTAATCTCATTATCTTCAGTCAGCAGCACATTCACCTTGGAAAAATCAACGTGATCAAGATCAGAGTGAGATTTATTTCTTGGTTGGTAAGCTTTCCCCTTCTCGGGTGAAAATAGGTTCATCAACATGTCAAAAAGATGGGATTCTCCGACAGGTTTAGCCAAATACCCCGATAGCTCTAGCAATTCATTATCATCAGCAATGTCTTCTTTGTCGTAAGCCGTCACTATCACAACTTTAGGCTGATGCTCGGCAGGTAACTTAGAACGTATTTGTTCAGTAGTCTCAATACCGTTCATCACAGGCATGTTCCAATCCATAAACACTAAATTAAATGGATCTTGTTGATTACTGGCTTGTTGTAAGATATCGAGTGCTTGCTGGCCGCTGCTTGCTAACGCTGGTCCTCTAGGTAATACATTTAATAGATCTTCCATAATCAGCAAAGCATGTTCATTGTCATCCACAACTAGAGCTTTAACTTCCGTGAGGGTCTCCGGCACAATGCGAGGCTTTTGCTCCGCTTGTTGATCAATACCTAGCCAGATATTGAAAATAAACTGGCTTCCTTTACCATAATCGCTTTCTACCCTAATATTGCCACCCATTAACTCAACTAAACGCCGACATATCGAAAGCCCTAACCCCGTACCGCCATACTTTCGAGTCGTACTTCCATCGGCTTGTGTAAAGGCCTGAAACAGGTTATTGGTTTGTTGCTCCGTCATGCCGATACCGGTGTCTGCGATTTCAAACTCTAATTCAACTCTGTTTTCTATATGCTGTACAACGCGAACCTTAACTGTGATTTCCCCACTTTCTGTAAACTTCACTGAATTGTTAACTAAATTAATGATGATTTGCCCGAGCCGAAGCGGGTCGCCAAATAACACTTTGGGCATCCCTCTCGGAATATCAAACAGCAGCTCCAAACCTTTCTCAAAGGCTTTCTGGCCAGTCACCATAGACACGTTGTGGAAGACGTCATCAAGGTAGAACTCGATGGTCTCAATCGACAACTTACCCGCTTCAATTTTGCTGAAGTCTAAAATGTCATTAATAATGCCAAGCAGTAAGGTCGCTGAGTTATGAATTTTTGAGATGTAGTCATGTTGCTTTGGACTTAATTCGGTTTTAAGCGCCAAATGAGACATACCGATAATTGCATTCATCGGCGTTCTGATCTCATGACTCATGTTCGCCAGAAACATGGATTTGACTTCAACCGCTTCCTCCGCTTTTGCTCTGGCTTCATTGAGTTCATTCTCTACGACTTTTCTCGCCGTCACGTCACGCAAAAACATCGCCGCCTGACATTGACCATTCAGCTCAAATATCGAGATACCAAGATCGATGGGCACTTTTTTGCCCGTTTGTGTTGACGTTTCCACTTCAAAAAAACCACCACTCACCCGCTTTTGGTCTTCGATTTTTAATGGCACATCGAGTACGCTTTTTAACATCGGAGGGACTTCAATGCTCAATAGTTCGAGTAAATTCTGCCCCACCGCTTCTTCTTTTTCGTACCCGTAAATCTCTTGAGCTGTTTTGTTCCAAAGTAGCACAGTGCCTTGACTATCGACGATTGCAACACTGGAAGGTGCTCCATCAATAATGGTTCTGGATAATTCTTCACTTGCTCGTAGATCTTGAGTTCGTAACTCAATTTCACGCTCTAAACCCGCCTGATGAGCGGCCAATTGATCATTCTTAGACTTCAACTCAAGCACCAGCTCATCTCGGCTTTTCTCTGCAAACCGCTCTCTAATAAGTAAAACATCCGATTCTTTCAGTGCTTGTTTGGCGGGGATATACCATTGAATTACTTCACCTTTACAATGTAAATCCATATATGGAATATCAAAAGATAGCGCCGACGTTCCTGCCGAATATTCAGAAATGATCGCAGCATGTGTAGTCAATTGAATACCCATGTTGAGTTCATCTACGTGCTCAAATAGGTGTGCGAGTAAGACCCCAGACAAAAGAACAAAAGTGTCCTGCTCTTCAGCAGAATAACCATAAACTTGAAGTAATTGAGTCAGTTTTCGCCGTAATGCGAGCTTACTCAACTCATCATTTTTCATCGAGAAATGTACATTTTCAACCATCGTGATACCTCACAGCGATTACCGTTGCATCATCATGTCGCTTGCTAAAGTTATCAATAAGAAACGCTGCTAGGTGACTAAGTGAGCCATGGCATGCTCCCCGGAGTTGGTCAAAGTCTAGATTTTCTTTAATGCCATCGGTGGTAAACAAATAAGATTCAGAAGAGCTAAAAGGAGAAGAAAAAGGTCTTAAGGTGGGTAATAACTCACCGACAACGCCCGGTTGAGCATGGAAAGATTTCATGGGTTCCGCGCACCTCCGCAATAATGTATTTCCAATACCAACCCCTTTAAACGTCATGGTCTCGCGATTAAAGAATACCATCGTTGCAGCTGCACCAATGCTACCAATAAAGTATTTGTGCAGCTGACTCATTAGCCATTCAATATCCATGCTGGCTTTGTCTTGAATATAGTATTCCATTTGACGCGCAAGCTGCGCTGCATTTTGCCCATGCCCCAATACATCGATGACGACAACCAGTAACCCTTGTGGCACCTCCCACACCACAACACCATCGCCAGCTTCCAACTCTCCAAAGTAAGGTACGACTCTTACACAGTATTCAAACCCCATCAGAGCCTCCACTTTGTGACCGTCACAACTGTTCCAACGCCAAGTTCGCTCTCGATTTCAAACTGATCCGCCATGCGTTTCACACCTGGAAGCCCCATACCTAATGAGTTTCCAGTGGTAAAATGCTCCTGCATCGCTTCATCTATATCTTTTATCCCAGGTCCTCTATCTGCCGCCACAACCTGTATTCCTGATACCTCTTCACATTTCACGACAGCGAGCTCAATCATTCCTCCGGGAGTGTACTTCACAATATTCATCGCAAGTTCTGAAACAACCGTAGCGATCTCACTGATCATATTTTCACTAAACCCATGATTGCGACCCAAAATGTAAGAAGCCATCACAGTCGACATCGCCTGAGATTCACTTTCGACACAATGATTTTCTTTGGACTCAATATTGATGGTCTGTTCTGCTACCATAAGCTGTCATCCTTAATTTGGCTTAATCCATCATCTAAGTTCGCGACACAACGAAGCTCTGGCAAATCCAGTCCTAAATTAACTAGCCCAATTACCACACCCGGTCGTAAGCCGACAAAAAGACAACGCCTACCCATGACACACACTGTTTTTGCTACATCAAGCAAACGTAAAAAATCCTGTGGCTCAAAAGTCCGCACATCAGACAAATCAATCAACACGCCTTTAGCACGAGTCGATTGCAATTTAGTCAGTAACTCATGATTAAACTCACGCAACGCAGATTCGGTTAAATCGATCTGAATGGAGGCAACTAAAGCGTGATTAAGTTGATTGATTGCAATGGATTGAGACATAACCAAACTCTACGATAGCTGTTTTAATGCCTGAACATTCAGGCCAACAACTTGGAAAGCCGTTTCTAACGCATCACGCAGTGTCGCATTGGTCTTCACTTCACCCACATTAATCCCCAGCTGGACCATAGTTTGAGCAATAGAGGGGGAGACGCCAGACACAAGGCAATCACAGCCCATCAATTGGGTCGCTTTAGTGATCTTAATGAAGTGATTGGCTACGGCAGTATCAACAACCGCAACACCGGAAATATCCATGATGAAAATCTTAGCTCGATGTTCAGAAATTTTAGTGAGGACCGCACTCATAATGTCTTGCGCACGTTTTGAGTCGATGATGCCTACAATGGGCAGCATAAGGATGTCTTGCCAAATCATAGTAACCGGCGTAGACATAGCAAGTAGTGCTTCACTCTGCTCGGCAATCCGTTTATTAATCAGTCGAGAGTAAGTATCAACAACGATGGTCGTGTCCATATGGAGTAACTTAGTAAATGCTGTCACGAGCGAACTGTATTCGTCGCTATATAAGCTTCCGTCATACAAACGTTTAGTAAAAATCACCATCGACATATTCATGCCAGCAAAATAGCTGGGGAGCAACAAACCAACTCGAGCGTGAACCTCCCCAACATCTACCCTCTCTCTTAAATATTGCGTATCCACCTTTGCTTCAAAAAAGGTACGCCAATATTTCACCTGCGAGTCTTGTACTCTTTTGAGTTTATGGGTGTCATTAAAAAATTGCGTATATTCAGGTGTTTGCTCTAGCCAATCGTAAAAGTGTTTTACGTACTCATCGAGTTTTGGCACGATAATTTGATCAAACTTCCGAATCAACGCTAAATCCGCTTCCGTTAAGTCGTGCAGTTTCAGCATGTCATCAGCATTCATCGTGCTCCCAAAGTTCACTTGTTTGGTCATATAAACACTCCCTTTAATTATCGATGGTCAGTTCTAAAACAAAACTAACGTCAAATTAAACTTTTGTACTAATGGTAGTTCATGAATATTTAAAAGCACTAACAAGTACTTGTAGTTGAGTTCGTTATCAACTGCGTCTATAAATATAGATGCGACCTAATAACAATTAATAAATAAAGGCTCATCTTCATTTGGCAAGCGGTGACTCTCAAAAAATAAATACAGTTAAGAGGCAACTATGCGTGTAAATCAACCGGTTACGCAAAAAGAGGTAACTTACCCACCAAGCTATAACCTGCTCTCTATCACATCACCGAGCAGTCATATCACTTATGCAAGTAAAGAGTTTTGTGAAGTAGCGGGATACACACTTGAAGAACTCATGGGGCAACCTCATAACATTGTGCGTCATCCAGATATGCCGCCTGAAGCCTTCAAGGACATGTGGGAACACATTAAAGCGGGTAAATCTTGGATGGGGATGGTGAAAAACCGCTGTAAAAATGGTGACCATTATTGGGTTGATGCATTTGCGTCTCCGATTAAAAGTGACGGAAAAACCGTTGAATACCAATCGGTAAGGCTATGTCCAACGCGAGAAAATGTTGAAAATGCAGAAAAGTTATATAAGCGGATTCGTGAAGGGAAAACCCCGACTCAACTCAAACTACCACGAACACGTTTATGGCAACGCTGCGCAGCAATGATGATCCCTGCCGCCATCATCAGTTCAATTGTCGATGGCTTTTTATCTGGTTTGGGCGTGTGGGTGTTTTTGGCACTTAGCGTCATGAGCGTTTTCCACCTAACTCGCCGCCTAGAAACACTGTCAGGAGAAGCTCGTAAAGTATTCGACAATCCATTAATGGAACTTGTTTACACCAAGCATGTTGATGATATTTCGGAAATCCAACTCGCATTGAAAATGCGCCAATCAGAAATCAACGCGGTTGTTGGACGGATTCAAGACTCCAATGAACAAGTTTCTCAAGCAGCGCAATCGTCCACTGATAACTGCAATACGACCGCGGTTAATTTACAAGGACAAACCGCTGAAACAGAACAAGTTGCCGCGGCGATCAACGAAATGCACTCCACAGCCAATGAAATTGCCCAAAACGCTCAAATTGCTTCAGGAGCGACTGATCAGGCAAATCAAGCGGCAGAAGAAGGTAAAAATGCCGTAGAGGAAACCATTAACTCAATTAACATGCTTTCCCAGCAATTGAACGATGCATCTGATGTGGTTCAGCAACTTGCTGAGCATAGCCGCACTATTGGGGAAGTGCTCGAAGTCATTCAAGGCGTCGCTGAACAAACCAATTTACTTGCATTGAATGCGGCAATTGAGGCGGCACGGGCAGGAGAACAAGGTCGTGGTTTTGCTGTTGTTGCCGACGAAGTAAGAAAACTGGCACAACGCAGCCATGAATCAACCGAAGAAATTCAAAATATCATCACGTTGATCCAAACCAGTACCCAAAAAGCAGTGAGTGCAATGGAAGACGGCACTCAGCTTTCCAATGTATGTGTGGATAGCGCAACGGTATCCGGAGAGCGATTGGATGTCATGTTAACTCAAGTTTCCGATATTGCTGACAGAAACGGACAAATAGCCACTGCCGTTGAAGAGATGGCGAGAGTAACCGAAGACATGAATTCGAGCGTGCAATCCATTAGTGAAGTCTGTGCAGCTACCAATATTCTTGCAAGCGATACGAGAGATGAATGCCAAGGGCTGGTAGAAAATTTAGAATCGCAAGGTAAGTTAGTGGGACAGTTCAGACGTATTTAGTTAACAATTAAAGCCCCAAAACACGGGGCTTTTTCGTGGCCTTTCAAACTCAATTGAGGTTATTCTGCCGAACCGCAATCTTATTACAAATGTACTCACCGATTGGAATCGCAGATGTCGCCGCAGGTGATGGCGCATTGCACACATGCAAGCTGCGAGGACTTTCCGCAAATAAAAAATCATGAACCAAAGTACCATCTTGCAATACAGCTTGAGCCCTAATTCCAGCAGGGTATGGCTTTAGATCGCTTACGGTTATTGACGGACAATATTTATTGACCAGTTTTAGATACCCCGCTTTCCACCAAGAGTTTTTCATCTCCATTAATCCAGTTTTAAAGTGCTTCCCTGTAACTTTCCAAAAGCCCGGAAAATTCACCATTTGCCAGCAATCTTTGAGGCTAATGTTGATACGCCCATAGCCTTCGCGCTTCCACCCTTGTACTGCATTCGGGCCAACAGTCACAGAACCATCAATCATGCGGGTTAAGTGAACACCTAAGAATGGTAAATCGGGATCAGGAATTGGGTAAATAAGGTGATTCACCACTTTGTTGTGGCGAGCATCGAGTCGATAATATTCCCCACGATAAGGAATGATCTGGAAATCGGTTTTCAGGCCTAACATCTTCGTCATTCGATCAGCCATTAAGCCTGAACACGTAACCAAAAAACGGGCATTTAGCTGCATGCTTTGTCCATCAGAAACACAAGTAAGCTGAACTTCATCTTCAAGCTCATTCACTGCCACCACTTCCGTTCGCAAGCTTACACTGCCTCCTGACTGAGAGAATTCCTGAGCCATTTTTTCCGTCACTAAACGGTAATCAACAATACTGGTCGCTTTAACGTAGATTGCTCCCAAACCTGTCACATTGGGCTCTGCCAATTTCAGCTGAGCTTGGTCAAGTAACTCGACCTCAATTTCATTTTCTTGGCATCGTTGATACAGCGCTTCCATTCGCTCAACTTCCACAGCATTCGTGGCGACAAGCAATTTACCGCAGTTTTCTACCGGTATTTGGTGCTTAGCACAAAACGTTAATGTCGCATCCACCCCTCGTTTGCAAAATTCCGCTTTTAAACTGCCCGGAGCATAATAAACCCCCGCATGAATAACACCGCTATTGTGACCGGTTTGATGCTGAGCAAACCCGGATTCCTTTTCAATCAATAAAATGGATTTGTCTGGAAACTGCTGTTTAAGTTGCCACGCGGTTGAAACACCAACAATGCCACCACCAACGATGATATAGTCGTATACTGCTTTCATTCTTTAACCTACTGCACTTCCTTTCGAATCGGTAGCTAGTCGCATTTGCTGCTCGTACCGACGGCCACTGTATACAAAAATCATGACAAATAATGTGCTTGCCAACACGCGCAACCAAATCGATACATCATGCCACACTAATACCGCACCTATCACAACTAAAGCGGCACGCAAGAGAAGGTTTAATTCACCTTCAAGATAACCTTCGATCGCTGCCACAAAGGCATAAGTACCCACAATTGCAAACAGGCCAGTGATTAACACGGTACCAATGTCCCAACTAACTAAGCCAGTATAAGCAATTAATAACGGCACTAGATACAGCCCTTTAGCTACTTTCCATGCCATCAGGCCCGTTCTCATTGGTGGTGTTTTCGCAATAGTAGCGGCCGCAAAAGCGGTTAAACAAACTGGCGGAGTCACATTACTGTCCTGAGATAGCCAGAAGATGATTAAATGCGCAGCTAACAAAGCCAGCCCTACCGCTTCTATCCCTAAACTTTGCTCTAGTAATGTTTCCATAAAATCTGCTGGAACAACGGCGATCATTGCTTTGGCTTCTTCTATCGGCATCGGCGCGTTTAGTAAAGCGAGTTTATCAGGCGCCGCAAGCATGAAAATCGCTTTAGCTTGCTCTGGTAATTGCCCTGCCACCAGCATTTCTAAAAGCTGATTTTCTGCGATCAATTTATACAATGCTGGCGCCGAAAGCGTTCCTAAAACGATGTAGGCCGCTGTTACTGGTAAGCCCATACCAAGCACCAACGATGCCAACGCAATTAACACCAACATAATCAACAAATCGCCACCCGCCCATTCATTAATCATCAGCGAGAACGTATTGCCAATACCCGTAGTACTGATCACATTGATCACCAAACCGATTCCAACGAGTAAAACGGCAGTTGTTGCCATGTTTTTTGCGCCTTGGGATAAGGCTTCAACAATCGCTTTCGGTCCCATTTTATGGTCTTTAGAAAACCAAGAAGCCACAACCACAGACACAATCGACAACCCGGCGGCATACGTTGGCGTAAAGCCTTGCACCAATAAACACACCAAAACGACAAGCGGAATAAGGTTATGCCAACCGGATAGCAACACTTTCAATAAAGACTGATCTGACACGGTCACTTTTTGAACCCCACTGCGCTTTGCTTCAATACGAACAAAAAAGGCAACTGACAGAAAATAAATCAGAGCGGGCATAAAAGAGACGGCGATAATATCAACATACGGAATTTGAGTGTACGAAGCCATAATGAACGCACCCGCACCCATGACTGGAGGCATCAATTGCCCTCCGGTTGATGCTGCTGCTTCAACACCGGCAGCAAATCGCGATGGAAACCCCGCTTTTTTCATCAAGGGAATACTGATCACCCCAGTTGAAACGGTATTTGCCACACTTGAACCAGAAACTGACCCCATCAACCCAGAACCAATAACCGCAATAAACCCTGGGCCGCCGATAATTTTTCCTGCTGCCGCTCTAGCGACATTGATAATGTAATCCCCAACACCAGATCGCACTAAAAACGCACCAAACAGGATAAACATGAAGACAAAACTCCAGCTAATGCGTGATATCGAACCAAACATTCCTTCAGATGAATAAAAGCTGCGATACAACAGGGTTTCTAGACTCAACCCCGGGAAATGGAATATTCCAGAGGCCCATTTCCCCCAAAGAACCACATAGCTTAAACACAGCACAATCAACACTGGGATAAACCAACCCATTGTTCGCCGAATTAGTTCAATAACTATCAAAATGGCAAGAATAGCGAAAACCCAATCACTGGTAACGAATTTAACCCCACGCTCGTACAAGGCATCTTCGGCGTAAGGGATGTATAACAGGCAGGCTAAAGCCGCGACAGCAATACCAACATCAAGTTTTAACGCAAGCTTACTGCGCTTTAATGAACGATGAGCCGGATACCACAATGCACAGATAGCAGCGAAGCCCGCAAAGTGAGTAGCAGAGATCCAAAGCTCAGGTAACGTAGAAAAGGTATTAAACCAAATATGTAAAACTGACAGGATCACCCCGAATAATGTGATCAATCGTGTGACCCACGGAAACTCCGTACGGGTAGGTAGCTCAAACTTTTGCAGTTCGCGCTCAATAGAATCGCTCATCGAAAACTCCAACATCCATATTTTATCATTGTTATTTCAGGCCCCGAATCCGAGGCCAGAAGAGCACGGGTTACATCAAAGCTTCAGGTATGTTGATACCCATTTCTTTGTAGTAGCGAGCTGCGCCGGGATGAAGGGGAACAGGTAGTCCAGCAATGGCTTTCTCAATCGCCATCGCTTTAGTGGCCTTGTGAATGCCTTGCAAGAATGGCAGATTTTCGTAGATGGCTTTCGTCAGCTGGTAAACATCTTCTTCAGAAACATCTTCTCGAACCGCAAGAAAGTTTGGCTGTGCTATCGTCGTAATGGGTTTATCAACACCCGGATAGGTATTGGCAGGGATAACGTACTTCGTCCACAACTGATAGTTACCATTGGCCTTTTTAATTTGCTCATCAGTGAATGACAATAACTGAATATCGCTCCCCAACGCCGCAAAAGCTTGTGTCACAGCGCCAACCGGAACGCCAGCGGGCGTATTCATACCGTCAATAGTGCCATTTTGAAGCGCACTCGCACTGCCACCATACCCCATATACGCGAGTTTAAATTTGTCTGGATTGATGGACAGTTCTTTCATGATCTGGCGGCCAGAATTTTCAGTCCCTGAATTCTTTTTACCGATAGAAAACTTCTTGTTTTCTAGATTATTGAGATCAGTCACCGTCCCCGTTTTTGCCAATTCTGCTCGTACAATAAAATGCTCGACGTTTTGCCATAGCATGGAAACCGAACGAAGTTTTTCCTGACGTCCCGTTTTACTGTAAGGGCCTTCACCAGACCAAGCCCACGCCCCATATAACCCTTGTAAGATCGCAAACTGTGCCTCATTTTCATTCAGCAGTTTTACGTTTTCACCAGATCCAGCAGAGCTAATAGCAGACAGAGAAAATTGATGTTTCGGTGTCAACTTCACCTTACTCAGTGTCGCTAATGCCACTCCTACAGGGTAATAGGTTCCACCAGTTGATGCGGTCGCTAAGATGTAGCTGCGATCTTGCGCAGAAACACTCGTTGCTACTCCAAATGATGCCAGTGCCACTGCTAAGGTTTTGACAATTGTCTTGTACTTCATTGTTACTCTCCGTGTAATACGTTCACGTTAAGGAATTGTTAATCAAAACCTATAGAGCAAGCATAATGCCACATGATCTTTTTCATACATTTCATGTAGATAGGAAAAATAACCCTTTAAATCAGCAAAATTACGCCGATTTTCACTTATCTCAATAAGCAAGATTTTGCTTATATCACCACCATGATTGAGCTTATCCAACTCACATTTACCGCATTTATGTGATCAATTTAAATCAAATGTTATTTTTATGTATAAGCAAGTTCTTGCCGATCGTATTTCACTGGTCGATTAAACCTTGGTGTAATCGATACGGCTCAGACCCAATTTTTGCATCTTCTGGTTCAGTGTCCGTCTCGGTAAATCCAGTTCATTCATCACATCCGTGATCTTACCTTGATGCCGCAACAACGCTTCATGAATCACCTTTCGTTCAAAGTTCAATAATTGAGTGGCTAATGGCACACCAGCATGCGTATTTTCAACGGTGCTATTTGGCCTTTGCGATAAGATCTCAACCACAGAAAGCGTGTCATCCAAAGCAAAGCGGATCGCCACATTTCTCAGCTCTCGCACATTACCCGGCCATGAGTAAGCAAGCAGCGAACGAGCATCTGCATCACTGACTGAGCGAGTCTCAGGATTGGCTTGCAAAGCGAAATGCTCAAATAGGAGCAACGCATCATGATCCCGTTCACGCAACGGTGGAATATGAAGCTGCGCGACATTCAGGCGATAGTAGAGATCTTGACGAAATTCAGCGTGGTGCAACAAATCTTCTTTGGCTGCGGCAATCACCCTGATATCTACCGGAATCATTGTATTGGCACCAACACGCTCTACCACATTCTCTTGTAGGCATCGAAGCACCTTTACTTGCATGTTTAATGGCATACTTTCGACTTCATCAAAGAAAACCGTACCTTTATTCGCATGTTCCAATTTACCGATGCGGCGCTTAACCGCTCCGGTAAAGGCTCCGGCTTCATGACCAAACAATTCACTTTCAAATAGGTTTTCTGGAATTGCGCCACAATTAAGAGGAACAAAGTGATGCTTGTAACGCTGACTCATCTCATGCAGTGCCGTTGCTACCAGCTCCTTGCCTGCCCCCGTCTCTCCATAAATAATAACGTTGGTATCTATCGTTGCTACGCGAGCAACCTGCTCACGTAGCTGTTTCATCACATCACTTTGACCAATCAAAAGTTGCTCGATACCTGATAGTGCTTGTAAATACTGCAAACGTTCGTCACAAGCGTTCTGATGTACATGTTGCTCTACCGCGCTTGCTACCGTTGTCGAAAGACGTTCTGGATTAAATGGCTTTTCGATAAAGTCATAAGCGCCTAATTGAAGCGCTTTGACCGCCATATCGACATCGCCATGCCCTGTGATCAAGATGACAGGCGCTATCACATCAGCATCACGTAGCTGGCTGAGCAAGTTGATACCGTCGATATCCGGTAATTTTACGTCCGAAATCACCGCTTGATGCGTGCCATTTGGTAATGCCAACAGAGCATCAGTTGCGTTGCTAAACACATCAACATGAAAGCCTGCTAATTCAAGCCATTGAGTCGTCGCTTGGCGAACAATATCGTCATCTTCAATTAATGCAATGAGAGGAGTGTGCTGTTTTTCCATAACGGTGTACCACTAATACCTATGCCCGCTAAGGTAGGCGAACCGCGCACAACAGAAAAGGAGCTGGATCTCACTTTTAGGTAACAATGCTTTAACAAGCATACTTGAACACGCAAGCTGTGCTGGCTATGTATAGGAGCCCATCATGTTGCGTAAGACGTTAATTGCCATCGCCGTGGCTATGTTTCTCTTTTTATCACAGTGGATAACAACGCAATTTGTCTACCAGTGGAAAGCAGAGCAAACATTGGAAGCCAAGCAGCAAGACTTGCTCAACTATATTGGTGACGTGCGCCGGGCGCTTAAGCGGTTCTATCACCTACCCTACCTGATCACAAACAGCTCAGGCACGTTGAGGTTGGTGACAGGAGAAACACAGCTTAAGCCCACATTAACGCATGAGCTTACATTACTTGATCAAGCAGCTAACACCAAGGGATGGTATCTGCTATCCAATACTGGGCAAGTCTTGGTTTCAAGTAATAAAAACAAATCATTACCTCAAGCAGATATTCAGTCGATCGTAGATCAAATCCATCAGCAAGGAGAAGGCGTTACGCTCGTAAGCCGAACTCGCGGCAGCACACCTTTTTATTATCTTGCGGCCCCTGTTTATCACGATCTCGACATCGCGGGGATTGCCGTGGTTCAAATTAACCTCAGCTTGCTAACCGAGCAGTGGCTCACCAGTGAAGACCTTTTGTTCGTGCAGAACCAACGGTTGGACTATTTCTTATCAACCTCGTCGCAATACCCTGTCAGTTGGCTCAACGACAATGCCGCAACTCTCAGCCTTACAGACCAAACCTTAAATAGTGGCACGCGAATAAAGCATCTCACACTAAGCCAACCTTATCTGGCTCAACAGGTAAAACTGGATGACCTTCAATGGCAACTCAGTTACCTCTCTCCTCTCTCACCCATCAGGCAGTTAGCAACCATTGCGGGTTGGAGTGTCGCATTGTTTAATTTATTGCTGATTTTATTGCTGATCATTATTTACCAGCGTCGTCAAAAGGCATTAGGTCAACTGCGGATTCAAAAGCTATTGCAAGAGTCCCAACAACGGCTGAATCAGATCATCAATAAAACCCAAGTGGGCTTGCTTTTATTGGACAACAACGGACGCTTGTTTGAAATCAATCCCATGGCGCAGCGACTGTTTTCATTACCCGACAACCTTGCCAAACAGACTCCCGCTTGGCACTTGTTTGATGTCGGAAACCCAAATTCCACCACATTACAATTACTCAAAAACTTAAGCCGTCATCGAGAGCTCGCCGAAATTACTGGGGTTGAAACGCTGGCCAAACGAAGTGACAGCAGCCTATTTCCTGTTCTTTTTTCGCTCACCTCTTTTGTCTGGCATGGTGAACCCTATTACTTAGCGACTGTCTTGGACATAAGCAAACGAAAAAAAGCCGAACAAGCTCTACAACAAGCAAACCAAGCACTGGCTAAACGGGTAGAAACCCGCACAGAACAGCTCAAGCAAGCACAGCAAGAGCTTATTGAAAGCAGTAAGCTTGCTGCACTTGGCCGAATGTCGAGTGCCATCACGCATGAACTTAACCAGCCACTGACCGGACTTAAAACCTTGATTACCAGCAACGAAGTCTTGATGGCGCGAGGAGAAAGCCAGCTATTACAAGATAACAACCGCCTGATACACCAGTTAATTGAACGTATGAACCGTATGACGACTCAGCTGAAATCTTTCGCGTACAATAAGCCAGAGTCATTGCATCCCGTCTCCTTAACCGATGCAATCGCCGAGATCCTTCGCATCTATCAAGCTGAATTAGCATCCATCGACGTTCATGTTCGGCTTGCAACCCAATTGCCTAATGTTATGGGCGAAGAACAACGCATCCGTCAGGTACTTGGTAATCTAATCAAAAATGCAATCGACGCTCTTCATCAACAGGCTCAGCCTCAGTTAGTCATTTCAGCCTGTCAGATAGACAAATGGATAGAAGTATCCATTACAGACAATGGTTCCGGTGCGGATGATAACCAACTGGATCATATGTTTGAGCCCTTTATGACGAGCAAGAAAATCGGAGAAGGGTTAGGGCTTGGATTGTCCATCAGTGCCAATAGTATTCGTGATATGCAAGGAATGATTGAGGTAAAACGCAATAAGTCGGCAGGTTTGACGTTTACATTTAGGCTACTTGCACAATAATCGGCAAAAAAAGGCAGCCATATTGGCTGCCAAACGAGACACTAACCCAAGGGTTAGCCTTGCTGAGTTACCCCATTTTGTCGTTTTCTACTTCAAAGACGCATAATAAGCGGCGATATTAGTCATATCTTCTTCTGTGAGAGGGGCAATCATTGCGCTCATTGTCGGATCTTGGCGAGATCCTTCTTTGAACGCTTTCATCTGTTTCACCATATAAGCCGCTTTTTGTCCTGCCAAGTTCGGATAGAGGTCTGTGGGCGAAATTCCATTCGCGCCGTGGCACGCAATGCAGGTAGCCGACTTCGCTTTGCCAGCCTCGATATCGCCTGCAATTGCACTACCCGATGCGGCACACAACAGAACAGCACTTGCCATCACCAAACCAAGCTCTTTCTTCATCATTGATACTCCATTTTTGTTCGATAAAGTAAGTGCGCCGGGGTCCCTACTCCCCGACGCATTACTGAGTTAAACGATATTACGAGGGGCAAATGAGAACGCTCGGAACTCATGCTTGTACTTGGATTCCCCTAACTTCTTAATGTTGGCAACACCCATCTTGAAGTTGTAGTTCCCGGAGATTTGGTCCACCACCCGTGTTGTTAACGAATTAGATGGCTGACGCATATCGATCATATTGGCGTAAAGAGTGCCCTTCTTCACCGCAGGCGTCACAATCGCAACTGCCGTAACCGCCGCTGTATCCAATTTAATATGGCCATTCTCCATCAGCTTACTGAACTGGAAGTCATCACCATGAACCCCGAGAATAGTGTCCTTAAAGTTAGCCACACGATCGGAGTACATCATGACTTGGTCACCCGACTCTATTCCGCGCTTTTTAGCGTCATCAGGGTGAATCTCAACCCAGTTTTCTGGCCAGCGTTGAATGACGTACGCACGGCGCTCGACATCATCAAAACCGGATTGCCAGATCTCATTGATACGGCCATTGGAGAACCAAAGCTCTTCTTCTTTTGGCTGAAGCCACGCATAGAAATCGCTAAACAAATCCCAAGGGTGTTTTTGCAGGTTCACTTTACCGGTTTGGCTGTTAAACGCAGTAAGCTGTTTCTTCAACACATTGGCCCCTTGAGGCCCATCGGTTAGCCCTTTCTCTGCTAGGGTTTCTGCCGTCATCTCCGTATCATGAAGACGTTTAGTTCCCACCAGCTGCTTGGTGTCGTAGTTATAGAAGACCGGACCTTGAATGCCATCCGTGCCGTACTCCAATAACTTTTCATGCAATGTTTTGCCTTCAGCATGAGCCGCAACTTTGATCATATGGAAATCTTTACGGCTTCCCCGACTAAAGCGAGACGCTTCTTCTGCAACATCGTTTGAGTTATTCCAGTCGAAACCGTCATAACCCATGCGCGTTGCAAGCTGACTGATGATCCACCAATCTGGCTGCGCTTGCCCGGGAGCATCAGCAAACTTTTGATACAGACGTAATCGGCGTTCACCGTTAGCTCGCATAAAGTCCACTTCACCCCAAGTTGCAGCCGGGAAAACAATATCGGCAAACTTGGCACCAATGGGGTCACGCAAGTAAATATCTTGATTGATCACCACCATGCCACCGGAGTCGGCACGCTTTTTCAAAGTGTCGATGATCTCTTGTTTATCATAACTAAACACTTGATGCGGGTTAGCAACCGTCAGTTCCCAGAACTTCTTCTGTAACCCTTGGCTACCACACATGGCTTGAATCCATGTGGTACCAATCACATGGGCAAAGCGTGTATGGCCTGAGTATAAGTAACGGTCAGTATCAATTGAACGACGACGACGTCCCGGTACTTTCTCTGGGGATTTATTACGCGGAAGCTTACCACCGGACTGGCCACCACGTTGGTGACCACCGAATCGACCAATGACGCGCCCTTCACGTCCTCCAGTGCCAATCACCGTGGCTAGCGCCGAAATAGCATTGGTATTGCCGGTGTTATTGGACCAATAAAATCCTTTTTCGATACCGATTGAAGCTTTCGGGCGTACGCCATCAACTGGTTTGGCTAACATTTCAGCCGCTTTGTAAATCTTATCGACATCAATGCCCGCCAGTTTGGCTGCATACTTAGGATCGTACTCTTTCTGTGCCAGATTCCATTTCTTATAGTCTTCAAAACCATTGGTCTGGAACTTGCCCCAAGTTGTTCGCCACTGCCAAGGCGTGTTACGCGTACCTTGACCAAAGCCTGAGCTGGACTCCCATTTATTATTGACCCAATTTTGCAGCCACTCGCTGTCTTCCCAACCTCTCTCCAAAATAACGCGAATGATTGCACCGACAACTAAATTATCCGAACCCGGATTCAGGTCGATATGCAAGCCACCTTGTTTCTTAAGCCAAGCGATACCTGCGGTTTCACGCGGATTAAGCATGATGGTTTTCATACCACGTTGTACCGCTGGCATGATGAACTGCGTAAAGATGATGGTTTTCGTCTCATACGGATCAGTACCACAAATCATCAGCGTATCGGCAGCGCCCCAATCGTCGTAGCTTGGCCCAAAGTTATCAAACCCTGCATCTCGGAATCCGGGGGTAGACGTTACGTCCGAAGGAGTATCGTGGAACGTAAAGTTCGCCGTATTAACATGGCGCAATGCGTATTTAGTGATCGCGTAGGTATTTTCAATATATTGGTATGAGAAGGTTTTTACCCCATAGGCATTGGCACCATGGGTATCAATCACATGCTTACCTATCTCCGCTGCAATATCGAGCGCAAACTCCCACGGCACCGGTTGTAAACTCCCCCCAATACGCACCAAAGGTTGCGTTAAACGGTCACGAGTTCCAGTTGATGGGTTGTAGAGTTTTTGTGCCAGCAACCCACCTCGCATCGAGGAGTCACCCGTTTTATTGACCGCTTGAGT
This sequence comes from Vibrio sp. NTOU-M3, assembly GCF_040869035.1. Lineage (NCBI taxonomy): Bacteria > Pseudomonadati > Pseudomonadota > Gammaproteobacteria > Vibrionales > Vibrionaceae > Vibrio > Vibrio sp. NTOU-M3. The sequence continues at coordinate 1,213,554 of NZ_CP162101.1, read as the reverse complement.
GTCTTTATCCGGAACCACCACAATATTATGCGGTTTGCCATTGTGCATCACCACATTGTGCTGGGCAGGAGCCACCCAAGCTTGAAGTGGCGCACTTGGGAAATTGACACCAAATGCGTTTTCACTCGCTTTCATGCCACCGTTTGCTTGTTCAAGTGGCCAGCGGTAAACCTTGTAACCACATGCAACCACGCAGTAGTCACATGCCGTTGTCAGCACTTCTGCATTTTTGGGAGGCAGCGGCGCATGATCTTCAGGAATATAGAAGTTAGTCGTCATGATTACGTCTCCTGCATCGCAATTATGTTTTCAGTTCGGCCAAATAACAGCCCCATAATGCCCACGGCATATATTTCATCACCATCTAGCTCAAGCAGTACCTGCGGTAAACTCTCATATGCTTGACCAGAAACGATAATGCCATGTCTGCGCATATCAAAAGTAGACAGGTGGAATGGACACTGACCTAACACCCGGTGTTCACCAACTACTTTATATTGACCATTGAGCGGACCGCCTTGGTGAGTACACATCAAAGAGAAGCCGACCACATCTTGTTTGGGGCCAATACCACCGCCTGCTGGAACATCCATTTTGACCAAAATACCTTGGCTATTTGGTCCATCATCGGGGTAGTTGAAATACACAGGTTTATTGGCTTTAAGATCACTCAATTTGCCAAGTAACTTTCGTGGATAACCCACAACCCGAGCATTGGTGTGCATAGCTTGCGCCGTTCCGGGGAACAAAGTGATCGGCATAACACTTGCCGCCCCTGCCGTCACCCCGCTATACATCAAAAACTTACGACGTGACATCATGCATTTCCGATGTTCTGTAGCACTCTCTTTTTTATTCGCTTTATCTTTACCGAAAATCATTTCTTCACCTCCGCCAATTCTTCTTCACTGAACAAGCGCTGATATTCAGGCAGCTTCGGATAATCCATGGTGATGCGCTCTCCCGAGAAGGCGTCGATAAACGCCAGCAAGTCTTGTTTCTCTTCAGCCGTCAGCCCAAGTGGCTGAATAAGCGGACTTTTGGTTTGTGGGAAATCTGTGGTACGTCCATCCTTTGCAATACCACCTCGGTCATAGAAATCCACTACATCGGCCAAGGTCGCAATGGTGCCATTGTGCATGTATGGCGCGGTGTACTTGGTATAACGGATACTTGGCGTACGGAACTTACCTTTCATCTCCTTGCGTTTGCCGCGGAAATACACCCCGGGATCCGCTTTAGTCTCACGATACATCTTTTCGTTAGAGCCCTTAGCGTAGAGTTCATAACGGAAAGTGATCTGAGCAAGCGGGTCGCTTTCCCAGCGTTTATTGGTTGGCACACCTATGTTGTAGTTCTTTTGATCAGACGCCAGCGCACCATTGTGACAAGCGATGCACTTTGCTTTGCCTTCAAATAAGGTTTTACCTCGTAACTGAGCTTCTGTAAGGGCCGATTTATCCCCCATTAAGTAGTTATCCAGCGGTGTATCGGTTTGTACTAATGTGCGCTCAAACGCCGCAATGGCTTTCCATGCGTTACTGACTTTCGGATAGTTGTCACCAAACACATGATTAAAGCGTTCAACATAATCTGGCACCAATGCTAACCGTGCTTCCATGATGTCATCTTCGCCGTTACCCGCAACACCCCCTTTCGCAGCACTTTTCGCTTGTCCTTCAAGAGACTTGGAAGAACCTGCCCAAAATAGTTTCTGGTAGTAGGCGGAATTAATAATTGTCTGACTATTTCGCCAGTGCACCGTGCCCGGATAACCTAAAGACAAGTCCGCTGGGAAATCCCAACCTAGTGCAGGATTGTGACACGCAGAGCAAGGGGTTGTGGTATCACCCCCTAAGCGGCCATCAAAGAAAAGCAGTTTACCTAACTCAACTTTCTCCGGTGTTGTCGGGTTATCTTTTGGTGTTGGCACGTCACCAAGCGGTGCCAATGCCGGATAGCTTTTTCCATCCAGTTGCACTGCTGGCAGGCTGGCTGCAACTTGATCTGCCGTTAACGACTTATCGTCTTGTTTAGCGCAAGCTGGTAATGCGGTCAGAGATAAGGTCAGTGCCGTCATTGCAGACAAGGTGATTGAGTTCATTTTCATCTCGTCCTCCTCAGTTTTTCGCGTTGCGCCAATCGGAGATCAGCTTGTAGTCGTAATCGTTCGCCATCCACACGTGTTTCTCACTGGTCAGCGGTTCACTAGACAAGGATTTCAGGAAAGCCACCAACTGCGCTTGCTCTTTATCGCTAAGGTTCAATGGCTTAAGTCGAGCATCTTTATTACTATCTTGCCCGCCACCGGCGTTATAAAATGCAACCACATCTTCAAGCGTCGCTAACATACCGTTGTGCATGTAAGGTGCTGTCTGCGTAAGCTCTCGCAATGTTGGTGTCATGAACTTACCCATGTCGGTTCCATCTGCCTTGTGCGTCTGAACGTGTGCACCGACATCACGTTTAAGGTTCATGTAATTCTCATTTCCCATAAACATGTTGAAGGCAATAAAAGTTTGATGACGCATTGGGTCGCGGAAAATATCTAAGTTTTCAGGAACACCCGTGTTGTATGGCTTACCATCAGTAAATAACGGACCATTGTGACAAGAGGCACACCCCGCTTTGCCCTTAAATAAAGCGAAACCTTTTTTAGCCTCTGAACTGAGTTTGTTGTTATCAAAAGGTGTTGGGTTTGAAGTGAGTGTTTTCAGGTACTCAGGAATGGCTTTACGCACGGAACCATTTGATGGTTCACCATAACCGGCATCTTTGAACATTTTCACATAGACTGGATCTTGCTTAAGACGCTCTTGCATCAATCGCATGTCCATATTCATCAACCAATCTTCCGTAATATTTTCACGCGTTACATCGTTAAGATTGGTCCCGATTCTTCCATCGTGGAACCACACTTTTTTGTAGGCTGTATTGATTAAAGTCGGTACATTTCGAAAACCTTTACTGCCCGTGTAAGCAGGTGACAAGGCTTCCGGATAAGAATATCCATTCTCGGGTTTATGACACGACGCGCAAGACAATGCGGTATTGCCAGAGAGTCGAGTATCAAAGAACAGGCGTTTTCCTAATTCTGCTTTTGCAGCATCGACTTTCAATTTCGGTAGAGGGCCAAACTTCGGCTCTCCCTGACTCCAAACTGAAAATGACACCGTTACGGTAGCAGCAAGGATCAGCATTTTTTTCATTGTTATGCTCCTTAGCTTCCAGCTAGTTGCTGCGCCATTCCAGTATGTTATGTGCGCAGCGTTTTTATATTCGCCACTACTGGTTGAGCATAAACCGTTCCAATTTTCCCTATTAAATTTTATTGTTTATAATCAAATAATTAAGAGCAATTTGAATCAGATCACATCGTGTTTTTTTGAACGATTCGTTTAATTCACTCCCCCATAAGTGAACATATCGTTCAATCACTTCACGGCTTGCGTGCACCATCCATAAACCAAATTATGTAACCAACTGTTTTTAAGAGATTTTTAACGGATAAACATTCAGGCATAAAACCTGCTAAACACCTTGTAAGCAAAAGAGAGAAAAGGATGTGGGCATGGACAAAACCATCACAAATCGAGGTGAGAATTTAGAAGCCGCTAAACAGTCAGCACAACAATTATTGATCCAATTACTCCAACAAGGAGATGAAGCACAGCGCTGCTATGCGGCTGGCGTAGTAGCAGCAAACAAGATTAGCGCGACGGAGCCAGCTCTGAACGACTGTTTGTATCACCCCGACCCTGATGTCGTCATCGATGCGGCATCAGCACTTGCTCAGCTTCAAGGCGGTAACGTTGATTCACTGTGTGAAGTGGTGAAATATCACCCTGAAAGCGATGCTCGCATTGGCGCACTTCATGCCTTATCTCATCACTTAACGCTCAACCCTGTAGACAAATTGGTCCAGCAAATCGCTCAAGGACGGCTTGCGGATGATAAATGGGGACTAAGCAGTGATTGGGACGATTGGTGGGATCTTCAGTTCGAAGCGGTCAGTATATTGGTTGAGCACCCAAGTCCTGCTTATCTCAAGCTGTTTCAGGAAGTGCTTGAACAAGATCCAGAGCCCGAACTAGAAAGCATATTATATCGGGGCATCGCTAAACTTGATGCCAGTTGGATTACTGATCGCCTTCTCACAGCGCCGCTCACAGCAAGGCGCAAATTGCTTAAAGCCCTCAAATTTAGTGAAACTCAACTCGCAAAAGCATTTTTGTACAAACACCTCACGGATGACGACCCACTCTGTCGGCGCATTGCCATCGAGGCACTAACGAGCAAGCATGCTAGCGAATATTTTTGGGACATAGCCAAACACCTTCAAGATACGGATGAGCAGGTGCAAAAAGCAGCAATAACCGGATTAGAACAACTGTCTGGGTATGACGAAATCGATAAAAGCCGATTATTAAGCTACTTGAAAACGGCAGCACCCGCCGCTCGAACACAACTGATTCAGTTGATGCACCAACAAAGCCTGGAAGAACAAGATTACCCGGTGATCATCGATATGCTTTGTGCCAATGAACCAAATGCTTTTGTGGCGTTTTTACAACAAGCTAATCCTGCTTTGCTCTCTTCCTCTCAGCAGCAACAACTTGTATCCATTGCGGTTGAGTTACTTGAGAATGACCAGCTCAAAACCCACATACAAGCACCGCTTATACGTACGTTAATTTCGTTAAACTCGCATATTGATGCTCTGTTGCCAGCACTTGAACAGCGGATTTTACGCTGCAAAGAGAACGGTGATGTACCTTTCTACGATACTTCGATTCGGCAAGCGTGCTTTGATCTAATAAGCCAGCTCTCACATCCAAACTGCCAGCACTTGATCAGAACCGCCATTTTTGGCCTGAGTGCTTACCCTGACACCATAGAAGTCAATGAAGCCGAAAAGGAAAACGAGCAAAACGAAGCGTTATTAGAAGCGTTGGCACAACACGATGTTCCCGCCCAATACCAAACTGAAAATACACCGTCTTCGACCATAGCGGCGATCACTCAAACCAACTTAGAAGCCAAATTAGATGTCCAACACCAACAAGACGATCAACAAACCAATATCGTTGAGATGGTGAATGAACTTGATGACGAACTGGCGTCCTTTGGTCAGGTGGTCAAAGAGCACTTTGATAGTGCAGACAACCTCAATTTAAATCGTAAGAAAATCGCCCGACTACCAGAATACGACAATAAAGTTCTCGCATTGCGTGCTTTAGGGCAAGCCTCTAACCCACAAGCGGTTGAGTGGTTAATTGAGGCCTTGTTGGGTGCCAATGACAGCGAGCTGCGTGAAATATTCCAATCCCTGACACATCAAAAGAAAGCACTTAACCCATCCAGTCAAATTCATAATGCAATCGGCGCCGCAGCAACCACTATTTTTGGTGGCCACCCGTTAACTCAGCAACATGCGTTGAAGTACCTCGCTTGTGTTCCAACATCCAAAGCCCTACCGCTGCTACTCGAGGCGCTAAAAAGCCCAGATGAACACGTTCGGCTTAGCGCCCTATTTACTGTGGAACAGCACCTTTCTAAATTGACGCTGCAATATAAACCTGTGGTTAAAGCCGCTGTCTCAGTGCTACTAGATGATCCTGCGGGTGGCGTCCGTAAACAGGCTCTCAAACTCAGTTGTTTACTCAGAGAGCCCGATGAAAGCATCGAGTCGGTCATACTTCTTCCGATACATGATCAAGAATGTCACACCATCGCTTTTCAACACTTTAAAATGTTTCAAGCGCATGCTCTAAATTGGCTTACGCAACACTTGAATTCCCTATCGCCAGAGCAACAACCCAATGGGATTAAACTGATGGGTGCATTAATGACTTAGCCCAACGTAAGTGCTAGCTCCCATTCGTAACAAGGAATGCCCGTAAAAACGCGGGCATTCACACAAAAACATCAACCGTTAAAGACGCTTCAACACAACTTTTTTACCCTATAACTAACGCTCAATTTTTTAAGGTCTTCATGAGAAACATCCAACATAAGCCGACCAAGAAAGCCTTCTTCTCTGAATGGCTTCTCTGGGCTATTCCGGGGTACCTTGTTCTGGGGATCTGGATGAACCTACATTATCTGCTAAGCGTGGATAACGACAAACAGTATGCGCTTCACAACGAGCGGGTCATTGTTGGGCTAATTGAAGAGATGTTAGGGGAAACCTTAATTCGCATGTCTGCAGATGCAAAAAACCTTAGTTACGTTGCCAGCAATACTCTTTCTTCTCAAGTTGCCCCTTATGCCTCATTAAAAGCCTACTTTGTTCAGCTTAGCGTGAATAATCACAGTTATGATCAAATTCGCTTTCTCGACACTCAAGGTTTCGAACGGTTACGGGTCAACAATAACAATGGCGAAGTGTCAGTCGTCCCGAGCGCTAAACTGCAAAATAAAGCTCACCGCTATTACTGGCAGTATTCAAACCGATTAAGTAAAGGAGAAGTTTATATCTCCCCCCTTGATCTCAACGTTGAAGAAGGTGAAATACAAAAACCAATTAAACCAACCATTCGAGTAGGAACTCCGGTTTTTGACGACCAAGGCAAACGACTCGGCGTGATTATTCTGAACTACAAAGGCAATCAGCTCATCAACAAACTTATTGCTGTCGCGCCTGAGTTCACTAACCACGTTTACCTCTACAACCCAGACGGTATCGCCGTCATTCATCCAACCGATGCCCAAGGCAGTAACTTTGCAGTTTCAAAAGACAAAAATATGCCAGAGGACGTGTTCGACTGGATAATTTCGCAAAAAGAAGGGCAACGCTTTTTAGGCATCAACTATTATACTTTTGCCCAAATTGAAGCGCCTAATAGCGGCAACTGGACCGTTGTTTCGGTGTTTCCTACCGAGCGCTTTAACCTTTCACGTATTGCGTTTCACAGCAACTACAGCTTGTTCTATTGTCTGCTGTTTGTCTTAGTCAGTGTGGCGGCCTTTATTTTCAGCCGCTATCGCGTACAAACTCGCTTTCTCCACCAGCAACAGCGTTATGAGCAGCAGTTTCGTCATACACTTGAGAATATCCAGTTAGCTGCTGTGAGCATCAACCGAGAAGGCATCATTACTTTCTGCAATGACTTTTTCCTAAGTATGGTGGGTTATCGCTCAGAGCAAGTTATTGGTCACCCTTGGGTCGAACGATTTATTCCCAAAGAATTACAAGTTCAAGCTCAAGAAGCCTTAGATGAAGCCATTCGCCAACAAACCCATCAGCCGCATAGTGAAAGTGTGGTGCTAAGCCAAACAGGGGAAATCCACTTAGTTTCTTGGACATCCACCTTTACAGAATCAAACGACCAAGAAGTTTCCCTAACACTGCTTGGAGAAGATGTGACCGAACAGAAGATGGCTCAGGATCAGCTTCAACGCTTAAGCCACGCCGTTGAACGAAGCCAGAACTCCGTGATGATCACTGACCTGACTGGACGCATTGTGTATGTTAATCCGGTGTTTTGTGAACTTACCGGATATCAACGTGAAGACGTTTTAGGGCAAACACCACGGTTTCTACAATCGGGAGAAATGGACAGTTCTGAGTACCAAAATTTGTGGCAAACCCTTGAGGAAGGACAAGAGTGGCGTGGCGAGTTTCATAACCGCAAAAAGAACGGTGAACTCTTCTGGGAACGTGCGCGTATTTCCCCGGTAAAAGACGTCGATGGTCGAACGCTGTATTACGTAGCGGTGAAGCAAGACATCAGCGAAGAAAAGAGGCTCGCACAAGAAGTTGAAACACAAACGCGCGAACGTATTCATCATGAAAAACTGGCCGCCGTTGGTAAAGTCGTCAGTATGATTGCGCATGATCTGCGTAACCCACTCAGCTCGATAAAAATGGTGCTGCAGCTCCAAGCCAGAACGCAAAAAAATGAGATGTTTGATATCTCCCTTGAGCAGGTGCGCTATATGGAAGCCATCTTAGAAGAGCTGCTGGCTTATTCTCGCCCTGATCAATGCAAACCAGAGTGGATAGATTTAAACAAGCTGCTTGAAACACTCGCCGCCAGTCAGCAAAAGCTTAGTAAACAAAACAACGTTAATATTACCTTGAGCCTACAACCTAATTTACCCACGCTTTACGCCGACCCAACTAAACTGCGTCAAGCGTTACAAAACCTGCTGCTCAATGCCATGCAAGCAGCACAACAAGCGACAACAGAGCCACCACAAGTGGTGATCTGTTCAAATATCATGATCACAGATTCCGAGACTCAACTGCTGATAGATATTGAAAATAACGGCCACTCCATTGATCCTTGTCTTGTAGACAAAGTATTCGAACCTTTCTTTACCACTAAAGCGAAAGGCACAGGATTAGGGCTGGCAATTGTACAGCGCATCATTGATGCTCACAAAGGGCAGATTCAACTGATACCTTTACCTCAAGGGACACAGGCACGGATACGCATTCCCGCCTCCCCTTCAAATACAACAACCCTGCCGGCAACGGCTAATACGTAATACAGGAAGTCTTTGACCATGAGTAAGCTGTTAATTGTCGATGACGACACTGGAATTAGCCGAATGTTACAGCTGCACTATTCCGAGCAGCACGACGTTAAAACCGCCCACTGCGTTGATGATGGTGTGTCCATTGCGCGAGATTTCTGCCCGGATGTGATCATCTTAGATATACGCATGGAAGGAAAATCTGGCATCGAAGGAATTGCAGAATTCAAAGCCATTTCATCGAGCGTTCGCATTATTATGATCACCGCCTTCCATGATATGGATAGCACCATTACGGCAATGCAAAAAGGCGCGGATGAGTACATCCACAAACCCATTGATATTGATGAATTGGATCAGGCCGTTGCCACCGCCATAGAGTATCGCGCTTCTACGCATCAAGACGCCCTTACAATTCCAGACACGTATGGTCATTCGATGGTAGGTTCTTCCCATGCAATGAAAGAGATATACAAAACCATCGGCCGTGTTGCCCTTACGAATGCTTCCGTCATGATCACTGGTGAGTCTGGTACAGGTAAAGAAATGGTCGCTCGGGCTATTCACAACGCTGGACGTCCCTCTGGCTCCCCTTTCGTCGCACTTAACTGTGCTGCACTGGTAGAAAACCTACTGGAATCAGAGATGTTCGGGCATAAAAAAGGGGCATTTACTGGGGCTATCTCCGAACAAGCAGGTAAATTTGAGCTGGCCAATCAAGGCACACTGTTTCTTGATGAAGTAGGTGAACTCTCGCCTCAAATCCAAGCCAAGTTGCTAAGGGTACTGCAAGAGAAAGAATTTACGCCACTTGGCGGCAAACAGCCCGTACGTACCTCTGCACGCATTATTTCCGCAACGAACATCGATTTTGAACAAGCCATCAATGATAAACAGTTCAGAGAAGATCTGTTTTATCGCTTACAAGTTGTCAAAATACATATCCCGCCATTGAGAGAGCGCCCTGAAGATTTACATGATTTGATCCCCGCCCTGCTCGCTCGTGCGAACAAAGAACTTGGAACAAAAGTGACCAAAGTAGCACTAGATGCAATGGATACCCTCTGTCGTTATCCTTGGCCCGGGAACGTACGTGAGTTGGAAAATACGCTGACAAAAGCCGTTGCATTGTGCCCGGGAGATATCCTCACAGCGGATCTATTTGAGGAACTCAAAACGGATTTAATCACTCAAGAAGACAGCAATACCTCAGCCAATCTAAGCTTGCAAGATATCGAGTACCACCATGTTCTCAAGGTATTAGAGTCCGTCAACGGTCATAAAGGAAAAGCTTGTGAAATCCTCAAGATCAGCCGCCCTCGACTGCAACGAATCCTTGAAAAAAGTGAACCTTGACTAGGATCTGTTGATCTTTCGCGGTTAAATTTTGTTCGAACTCTATGCCTTTTAATCGCAACGCAAGGTGTGACACCTAGTCATTCTAAGCGAATACCTTGCAACAAAGAGTAAAAGGCATAGAAACGCCCCCCTTTGGGCAGCATTTGGAGACGTTGCGGCATTCCAATTTATTTACATCTTCTTACATACAAGCCATTTACCTTTGAGTTAACTCCAATGTTTATAATCCAGTTATGAAAACCGATTGGGTGATAACGAGTCCATAAGGAGCAATCTCATGAGCCACGTCCATGCACACAATGAAAATACGAGCACAACCAAGTTGATTGGTGCCGTGTTCATTAATGTTTTACTCACCATTGTTCAAGTGGTTGCGGGGGTTTTATCAGGTAGCCTATCTTTGCTGGCAGATGCCTTGCACAACTTAAGCGATGCAGGAGCCATCATCGTCGCAATTATTGCCAAAGTGATCGGCAACAAACCTGCCAATAAGAAAATGCCTTACGGCTACAAACGAGCAGAAATGATCGGTGTATTAATCAACAGTTCCACGTTGATCATTGTTGGCATCTACCTTGTTGTTGAAGCTATAAATAAATACTTTAACCCAACCCCCATTAATGGGTGGATCGTATTTGGCGTCGCCGGATTTGCGTTAGTTATCGATATCATTACCGCTTACATCACCTACACCTCTGGGGCAAAAGAGAGCATGAACATCAAAGCGGCGTTCATTCATAATGTATCAGATGCTTTAGCATCGCTTGTCGTGATTGCCGCCGGGTTACTCATCGTTTTTTATCAGCTCTATATTGTTGATATTATTGCGACATTACTTATCTCGATTTACGTCATTTATCATGGTTTAGTCTTATTGCGTGACAGTGTTCGAGTGTTGATGCAAGCCGCACCAAAACACATCGATATTGATGACGTGATCAACACCATATCTGAGCAAAATGATGTTGAACGTGTAGACAGTGTGAGGGTGTGGCAATCAAACGAACACAATAACTACTTAGATGCGAAAATCGTCATCTCCAACCTTGAATTTGACCTTGTCCGAACTGAAGTCAAACAAGCACTTCACTACAAATACGGCATAGAAGATAGTGTTATTGAACTCATTCATGTGGATTCAACAAGCTAACCCAACCAATCTAAATAGCAATGTCTTACATGGCATTGCTGTTTTCATAAATTAAAAAGGAGATTACATTTTTGCTCATCATTTCTCTATGACAGCTAGACTTTATAAACACGCCATAGCAGGAGCTGGTTTTGAGTAAATCCATTTTATTTGTTGCAACCCTAACGTTACTCTTTGCATCGTCAGCATTTAGCTGCGAATTAAAAATGGGGTTTAGAACAACAGAACGCCTCCCTCTTATTGCCAAAGCGCCACTGAATGATGGGCTCTATTACGACCTTTATAGCCAAGCGGCTCAGCAGATTGGATGCCAACTGACGGTGGTAAGAAGCCCAAAGAAAAGACTCTTAAAGATGCTTCAAGATGGGGAAATCGATATTTATCCCGGCTTTATATTTAATATGGAACGAGCTGATTACGTTCTCTTTTTGGAAAGTGGTTTGCCCGGCGGGGAAATAGGCATATCTCGCAATGACCTTAAAGAAATCACAAACAAGCATCAGCTCAGTGGCTTAACTTTAATTCAGTCTCTCGGCGCACCAGACTTTGCTTCTGGCGTAGAAAACATTAGCTACTACACTAAAGCGGAGCTATCCATACCTGAAGCAATAGAACTTATTAGGAAAAAACGAGGGGATTTTTATATCTATCCTAGAGGGACACTGCTTTACTACCTAAAATTACATAACGCGAAAGACATCAAGGTACACCTCAATTGCTGTGGAGGTGCAACACCTCTTTATTTAGCATTTTCTAAGAGGTCGAAACATTTAAATGAAGGTATCAATCCACGCTTTGTTCCCGGTGAACCATTAGGCGCTTCGAACTGGCCAACTCAACCTTTAAAAGGCACGGTTGCTTACCAGTTCCAACAACAGCTGCTATTAATGAAAGAAAGTGGCGAAACCATAGAACTGTACAATCAGTATTATTAACAACGGAATCACCAACTGATATTACGGAAACCCAAAAGACCGCTGACATCTAAAACGCTTTTAAACCAAACAGGCCTGGATCTTTTGAACACCCTGTAGACCCCGAAAGGCTGTTTGAAGTCTACGGGTAAATTTAATGCACCAATAAACCAGCGAGGCCAAGCAGAATAAAGCATAATCCGGTTAAGCGATTTATGAGAATGATATGTTTCTTTAAAAGCAGCGACACTTTTTCTACAGACAGTGAAAGTAAAACATGGATCATCAACGTAATAACAATCAATTCAAGCGTAAGAAGGCTAGCCTGAATAATAAAGCTATGATTGTTATCGATAAATATTGGAAATAATCCACCGAAGAAAATCAATGTCTTAGGGTTGAGCAACGATATTAACACGCCATTTTTGTATGTGTATGTACTATCTTCAATCATGGCTTCGCTACGAGAATAATAGATGGCCTTTCCACCCAAATACAAAATGTAGCTACTGCAAACCCAAGTCATTAGCCGATAGTAATGCTCATTAGTATTGATAATGGTGAATAACCATGAGTTCGACAAAATGGAGGCGATCATTAATCCTGTCGAAATACCCATAATTACGGGTATTGTGCGTTTTAAATCTTGAATAATGCTATTACTCACCACAGCTAACATCCCCGGCCCGGGGGATGCTGCTGAAGCGATACAGATAGCAATAAATGCTATTTGAGTTTCCATATCTATGCTTTTGTTGTGGTCATTACTGTCATGGGCCAATTTAACGCCCAACCTGAAGGAGTTCGCTTGATACCTAAAAGTCTCTCAGCATCATCTAAGCTATGTTGTTGAGAAAATTCTGGCTTATTGGAATGAAGCAAGGAGAGAAACTTACCAATATCTTCCTTTTCTTGAAAATGCCACTGCAACGCAAGTTCGGAAAAACTTGGCTCTTTCCAACCTGTATTCAAACAAAGACTCTTCGCATAAGCTTGGCTTAAAAAGCTAACTTCGTGTCCTGTAGTACAAGAAATAGCCACATGCTCATCAAAATAATCTGACAATTTTGTACCGCTAAAGATATCACAAATGACTAACCTAGTTTTGGCAGTCGAATATTCAGCTAAATGGGACAAAACGGCTTCTTTACTTTTCACGTGGTGAAACGCTCCTCGAGACCAAATCGCATCAAGTTCAATATCACTGGGTAGATCTATATTTTCCGCTGGTTTCTGTATCACATGTATATTAGAAGCAGCCCGATCATAGATAGGTTGAAGCTGTTCAGGAGAAGGGTCTACAACAAACAAGCTGCCATCTGGGCCAATCGCATCTGCGATATCAAATGAAAAAAAACCGCTACCAGCCCCAATTTCCAGTATAAATTCCCCTTTCTTAGGACAAAGAAAATCATACATCATAAGTTTGTCTTCATCCCAACAGCTTGGAAACTGGCTCAAAGCAAGCTTATAAGAGCGCGAACGCTCAGTTGAAAATTCAATGTCTTGTAATTCCATTTTTATGCTCCATTCACTGACGTTTTATATAACCCAGTCAATCTAGAGCGATATTTTTCATCTATCTTGTAAAAAATTGACGTTGATACATTGATGGAGTTACACCCATTGCGCTAACAAAAGCTTTAT